>CBFGRG010000035.1:0-13062 GCA_965651105.1 uncultured bacterium
GGCTCGAACCCCTGACCTCAACACTGCCAGTGTTGCGCTCTCCCAGCTGAGCTACGGCCCCAAATGCCTCTGGAATGTCGCGTTCGGGCCGTGATCGAAGCCCTCTCGCTGCCCTGTATCGGGAGCACCCGGGGATCACTACTGATGCTTCACGATCCCGGCTCACGGACGAGTTCGGCGCTGTCTCGATGCCTCGCACCACCCGGCATCTCGCTGGTCTGTTCGCGCCTACTACTTCCGATCGTCGCCATGTTTCCGGCCATCACGACCGGGCCGCCCGTATCGCGCGGCAGAACCGAGTATACGCGGGTAGTATGGGATGCGTCAACGTCCGCGCGTAACGCGAATTCAGGTTGCCCACCGAGGGGGGAGTCGCTTTGACCGATCACAATCCCGGCGAGTTGATCGCCGGTATCATCGACGAATTCGAACAGGTCAACACGGCGCGCGAGCACGCGCTCGGCCGCAGCCGGCACGTTATCAGGGCATCGGCCAATGCGATCCGCGCCGCCCATCGCGGCGAGATCGACGACGCCCGCTCAGGCGCGGCCGAGGCATCGCGCCTGATGGACGAGATCGTCCACCACGTCGAAGATCATCCGTCGCTGGCCGGTGCGGGCTACGTCAACGACGCGATGAAGGAGGTCGCCGAGGCGCACCTGACGATCGCGATCCTCGCCGGGGAACCCCTCCCCGCCCCGTCCGATCTCGGGGTGGCCTCGGCAGCCTGGCTCAACGGACTCGCCGAGGCCGCCAGCGAGCTCCGTCGCGACGCCCTCGATGCCCTGCGGCAAAACGACGTCGAGCAGGCGGAAGCGCTGCTGCGGATCATGGATGAGATCTACAGCGAATTGATCACGGTGGACTTCCCGGATGCGATCACCGGCGGCATCCGCCGCACGACGGACCAGCTCCGCGCGGTGCTGGAGCGGACGCGGGGCGACGTCACCTTCGCGCTTCGGCAGGACCGCCTGGAGCGGCTGCTGGCGTCGACCGAGGCCGCGCTCGATCGATCGGGTTCGGGCGCTTGACGAGCAATCAGCCCCTGGCGGCTCTCACCGCTTCGACGAGCGCCTCGAGATACTCGCTGACGCCGGTCACCTCGGTCAGCGCCGTATCCGCCGTCTCACCAACCTTCGGGTGACTGTCAGTTCCAATCACGCCGACCGCCAACGTTTCGCACGTTCCTTCCTCGCGCAGGCTTTTGAGCGCGAGGAACCCGTCGACATCGGTCAGGTCATCGCCCAGGAACACGATCGAGGCGAGGCCCAGCTCGCGCTGAAGCTGCCTGATCGCCGTCCCCTTGCTCACCTCCGCGGTCGGTCGCAGCTCGACAATCAGCTTGCCTTCCGTCACGCGCAGGCCGTGGCTCGCTGCCACGCGACGCGCGAGCGGCACCAGCACGCTGCCAACCTGCTTTTGGTTGGGCGCCATCCGGTAGTGGATGCTGGCGGAGAGCCGCTTGTTCTCGAAAACCACACCCTCCGACAACCGGTCGTGCTCCACGCGCTCGCGAATCTCGTCCATGGCAGCGGAGATGGCTGCCTCGGCCTCGACTCCGGCCGCATGGGCCTGGTACTCGCCGCGCACGACCCACTCAAGCCCGTGGTTGCCAACCACGACGAGTTTGCTTGTATCGAGCTTTTCCCGCACGTCGTCGGCGGCGCGTCCGGTCACGATGCCGACCACATCGTAGTGATCGGTCAAGTCCTCGATCGCCGCCTCTGAACGCTGCTCAATGGCGGCATCGGCCGGATGGTCGACGAGCCGGCTCAACACTCCGTCGAAATCGAACAGCAGCGCGGCGGGGCGATGTTCGAGCACGTCGATCGTCGCCTCGACTGCCGCGGCAATACTCGTGGACTCTCCTCGGTTCGCCATCGTCCCTATCCTCCCAGGTCATATCGGTAGATCGTGCCATCTTCCGCGTTGATCCAGACGTCCTTGATCACCCCGCGCTCCTCGACGGCGACGTGCACATAGACCACCTCATGTGGCGCGGTCGGTGGCCCGAACGGCACCTGATCGCTGCTGTAACGGACGGTCACACTGCTTGCTGCCGCCAGACGGAGCTCATCGGAGAAACCGGCTCGAAGCAGCGACCGGTGGACCACCTGGAACGAAACGTTCGACGGATCGAGGTATGGGACGATACCGGGCTCGTCCTCCGAAGGCTCAACGGCCGCGGTGTCGGTGGAGAAAGTCGCCTGCGCTGTCTCCGAGAAAAAGGTGCCTTCCCACTGAAGTCCTGTCTTGAGCAGCGGGCAAGACAACCGCAGCTCGACGAGTCGTGCGTCAGGCTGCCAGCTGAGCCCACGCGCCGTGACCTTTTCGATACCGTCAGCGAAGTGCTCATCGGCTGTCACCAGGTCTCGAATCCGAAGTCGACCATCGGGGCAGGCGTTCGGATCCTCGGTGACCGGCGCGCCGGGCGTCGGGGTGGGTGCCTCCGGTGTCGCAGCCGGGCTCGCGGGAGGGCTCGCCTCCTGGGCCGCGGCCGGCAGTCCGGTGCACAGGATCGCGAGCGCGAAAATCGCGATCCACCAACGACGATAGGCGTGATTGACAGGCATGGGCGTACCGTTGATGCTGGCGAACGACTTCGCGGACGCGGGACATCCGGTCCGGCTGCAACCGATCATACACCGGAGCCGTTCCTTCCCTTTCCACGCCGACTGCCGGAATGGAAGTAATGTGGCCCCACTCGGATATACTGCCCGCATTGATATCGGCCGCGCCATTCACACGGCACGCCGCCTGCAGCTCAGCGCTGGCCATCGGCCAGGAGGATTCCACCGCACATGCGCCTCTTCAACTCGCAAAATCGCGCCGTGGACGAGTTCGTTCCCCGTGACGGCCACGTCGGCATCTATGTCTGCGGCGTCACGCCGTACGACACGACACACATCGGCCACCTCTTCACCTTCCTGACCTTCGATGTCCTCGTCCGGCTGCTGCGGCACAAGGGGCTCGATGTCACCTACGTCCAGAACGTGACCGACATCGACGACGATATCCTCCGCAAGGCGAAGGAAGTCGGGATGGAGTGGAACGAGCTTGGCCAGCGGGAGACCGAGAAGTATCTCGCCGACATGCGCGGCATGAACGCGCTGCCATTCGACCACTACACCGCTGCCACCCAACATGTGCCAGAAATGATCGACATCGTTGAGAAGCTGGTCGAGGGTGGCTACGCCTACGAAGTCAATGGCAGCGTCTACTTCGAGGTCGCCAAGGATCCCGAGTTCGGCAAGCTGAGCCACCTCTCCATTGGCGAGATGCTGCCCATCGCCAACGAGCGCGGCAACGACCCCGACGATCCGAACAAGCGCGACCCTCTCGATTTCGTGCTCTGGCAGGCCGCGAAGCCCGGCGAGCCAACGTGGGAATCGCCTTGGGGACCCGGTCGGCCCGGCTGGCACATCGAGTGCACCGCAATGGCCACCCGCTACCTCGGCCCATCCATCGATATCCACGGCGGCGGGTACGACCTGATCTTCCCGCACCACGAGTGCGAGATCGCCCAGTCCGAAAACGCCACTGGCATCGAGCCGTTCTCGCGCTTCTGGATGCACGTCGCAATGGTGAACTACGAGGGCGAGAAGATGAGCAAGTCGCTCGGCAATCTCGTGCTCGCCAGCGAGCTCCTCAAGCAGTACTCGCCCGATGCGATCCGCCTCTACCTCTTTTCGCACCACTACCGCGCGACGTGGGAGTTCATGGACGACGAGATGGCGGAATGGGCACACCGCGCCGCGCGGCTGCGGGAGGCCGTCGAGCGCGAATCGGGAGACGCTGCCTCCGATATCGATGTCGCAACCTGCCGCGAGGCGTTTCTCGCCGAAATGGATCGCGACCTCTACACGCCCGCCGCGATCGGGGCGCTGACGGCACTCGCCGACGCCATTCACGCCGCGCCGCACGATGCCTGTGTGGGCGAGGCGCAGGACACGCTCCGGGAGCTTGGCGGCATCCTCGGGCTGACGTTCCAGCCCGCACCCTGATCCACGCGACGGCCACCGCGCACCTCGAGTCGGGGTGCTATACTTCCCCACGGCCCTGCTTCGAGCGGGCCGTGTTATTGTGTGCGGTGTTCACCACCGATCACCTTTCTCCTCTGCGGCACGGTTGCCATCAGGGGAAACCCACAGGAAGGAGCCAGAATTGGCAGACCAGGAGCGCGATCCGCGCGCGTATGAGCTCATGACCGTCTTCATTCCGGACCTCACGGATGAGGACAGCCAGGCCCAGATCGAAAAGACTGAGGGCCTGATCACCAGCAACGGTGGTACGATCACCGAAACCCTTACCACCTCGCCATGGGGCCGGCGCCGGCTCGCCTACACGATCCGCTACAACGGCGTCGACTATCGCGACGGCATCTACACCGTCTTCCACTTCGACATGGCGCCTTCGGCCCTCGCCGAGCTGGAACGGGAGATGAAGCTCGACACCAACCTCATGCGCTACCTGCTGGTCCACGATGACCCGAAGGTTGGCGAGAAGTTCCGCGAAGAGGATGAGGCTGACGAAGATTCGGCCGAGTCCGGGGAAGCACCGGCCACCGCAGAGACGGAACAGGCCGCGGCTGAGGCCCCTGCGACAGCGACTGAAGAGACGCCTGCGGCCTCCGAGGCAAGCGCGTCCGCAGAAGCCGCCGCGCCAGGCGCGAACGAGGTGCCGGCCGAAGGGGCCGCCGAGTCCGAGACCGAAACGGCGGAAGCCGCTCCGGCCACGGAGACGACGACCGACACGGAAGCGCCGGCCGCCGACGAGGCGGGCAGCGACGACGACAAGGAGTAGCCCATGGCATCCCTCGCGAAGATCACCCTCATTGGGAACCTCGGTGGTGACCCGGAAACGCGGTACACCCCGCAGGGCACCCTCGTCGTCAACTTCAGCATCGCGGTGAACAGCCGGCGTCGGGATGCGCAAGGCAATCAGCAGGAAAACACCAACTGGTTCCGCGTTAGCGCCTTCGGGCGGCTGGCCGAGACGATGGTCAATCTCAGCGAGCGTGGCTACCTCGTCAAGGGCAAGCAGGTTTACATCGACGGCAACTTCGAAGCCCGTGAGTGGACCGGCAACGATGGCCAGACCCGTACGTCTCTTGATGTGACTGCCCGCGAAATGCAGCTGCTCGGGCAGCGCGGCGACGAGGCCGGCGGTGACTTCGGCGGCGGTGGCAGCTATGGCGGCGGCCGCCAGCAACAGCAGCAGTCCGGCGGCAGCAACATGGACGACATGGGCGACGTGCCTTTCTAGAGGTATCCGTCCGCACCCACGACGAGGAAGCATCCAGCGATGAGTGATAATCAGGAACGAACCGAAACCCGATCGGAAGACCAGGGCGAGCGCTCACAGCGCCCCTCCCGCATCAGCGGCCCCCAGGCCGAGCGACGCGAGGGCGGTCGCGGCGGCGCCGGTGGCGGAGGCCGCCGGCCAGGTGGACGCCGCGTGATGAGCGGCGGCGGTGGCCGCTTCTCTCCGCGCCGCAAGGTCTGCCAGTTCTGCGTCGACGGCATCCAGCACGTCGACTACAAGGACCTGCCGCGCCTGCGCCGCCATGTCGGCGAGCGTGGCAAGATCGAGCCACGACGCAAGCTGGGCACCTGCGCCAAGCACCAGCGTTCGGTGACCGTTGCCATCAAGCGCGCCCGCTACATCGGCCTCCTGCCGTTCACTGGCAGCGCGCCGCGCAACTAGCCCGACCTCAGTGGCAGTTCTCACCAGCCGGTGACAGGCGCGCTTCCATCCGGAATCGGGTGGTGGCGCGCCTTTTGACGTAGTGTGAAAGTCCGATCGCGCGCCTCGACACGGCGCAACCGCCCAGGATCATATGACCCATGAGCTCATCATTTGATCAATCGTCCTTTTGGCGGAAGGTGCGCAACCTGCTGGGGCTGGAAGATCCCACCAGGGGCAGCATGCGCCGGGTCAGTCGCCGCGAGCGCGAGCAGCAAAACACGCGCATGCTCGTCGCCACCCTCGGTGTCGTGGCCGTGCTGGCGCTCATGAGCCTCGCCGGCGGTTTGATCTACGAGAACGTCGTCAAGCCCAACACCGTGCTGGCCAAGGTCGGCGACGACGAGATCACCCGCGAGGACTACTGGAAGTACCAGACGGTACAGCTCTACCAGCAGGCGAACCAGTATGAAATGTTCGCCTCGCAGGTCGAAGGCTCGCAGCGCACCCAGTTCCTCACCTTCTCGTCACAACTTCGAGCCCAGGCGGAATCGGTTTGGGGCACGACCGACGTGAGCGACGAGGTTGTCGCGCAGATGGTCGAGGACCAGGTCTACCTCAAGGCCGCTGAGGACATGAACCTCGATCTCGGCGATAGCGCGGTCGAGGCATTCGCGCTGCAGCAATTCGCGCCTGAAGGCGCCGAGCTCGTCACGCCCTATCCCGAGCCCACCATGATTCCCACCCGCGCCGCATGGGCCACGCAGACCGCCGAGGCCGAAGCGACCCAGCAGGCCGAGATGGCGCGCGAAATGGGCACCCCGGTCGCTTCGCCCGTCGTGGATGCCACGCCGGTGGGCGACGCCACCCCGTCAGGCTCCGCGACCCCGGAGGTCGGCCGGGAAGAGGCACTCATGCAGGCGTCGTCGGATTTCGGCCTGTTTGAGGAAGAGGCACTCGACTCCGCGAACATGTCGACGAGTGAGTACTACGACATGATTGTCCGGCCCCAGCTCGCTCGCGAGCTGGTGACCAGCGCCATCAGTGCCGAAGTTCCGCAGACGGCGCCTCAGGTGAATGCGCGTCACATCCTGGTGAGCACGGAGGACCTCGCTCGCGAGCTCTACGATCGTGCCACCGGCGGCGCGGATTTCGCCCAGCTTGCCCGAAGCAACTCGATCGATCAAGTGACCGCTCCGACCGGCGGTGAGCTCGGCTGGTTCACGCAGGACCAGATGGTCGAGCCATTCTCGGATGCCGCGTTCTCGCTCGAACCCGGCCAGGTGTCCGAGCCGATCCAGACGCAGTTCGGATGGCACATCATCCAGGTCGAGGACACCGCCGAGGATCGGCCGCTCACCGACGCGCAGTACCAGGCGGCGCAGGAGAAAGCTGTCCAGCAGCGGCTGGACGAAGTGAGGGCATCGATGTCGGTGTCGTCCGACTTCGACGTCTCCCCGACCCCGACTCCATCGCCAGAAGCCTTCTCGCCGCCGTCCGACGCGCCGACGCCAATCCCCGCGACGCCGGTCCCCGCCACACCCGGCGCGACCCCGATCGGGTCTTCTTCCGCGACCCCGGTCATCGAAGGCCCGGTGCTTGCGACGCCAGGGGCGTAACCCCCGCCGAGCATGGCGCGGCCAATGAATGGCTGCGCTATGCTCTCTTGAGCAAGGAAACGAGGGAGAGAGGCCAGATGTCATCCAACAGGCGACCGAGAGGGCAACAACCCTATCGGCCCGACGACGAGGATTTCGTCGAAACGCGCGCGCCACGTCGCGATCCACGAAGGCGGACGCCGTACACGCCGCGCCAGCGCGAATCCCGCCGGCCAGATGACGATTACCTGGACGACTATCTCGACGAGCCACCAATGCAGCGCCCGTCGCGTCCGCGTCAGGCCCAGCCCCCCACGAGCTCTCGGAGGCGTTCGGCACCGCAGCCGGCGCGTAGCGAGCGATACGAGTACGACGACGACTATCTCGATGAGATGTACGACGACGACCGCGTGATCGACACCGGGCAACCGCCGGCTGGAAGGGCGCAAAGATCGAGCCGGCCGCGCCAGGACGATCTGTATGGCGTTGACGACTACGACGACACCTATGACGACCCGTTCGACGACGGGTTCATCGACGAGGACGACTGGTACGAGGAAGAGGCCGCCGCTGGCGGGTACCGGCCGCGCCAGCGCTCGGCCCGATCCGTCCCTCGGCCGTCAATATCTGTTCCGCGTCCCACCATCCCGCAGATCACACTGCCACGCCCGACCGTCCCGACGGCCGTCCGCGAGGCCGCGCTGATACAGGACCGCAACAGCCTGGCGCTGGCCGGAGCCCTCGTGCTCAGCGTGATCGGGATGGTGGCGCTCACCATGTATCGCGTTGACAACCTCGCCCCGGGCTTTTTCACGCATATCTCCGCCTCCGGCATTCAGGAGGACTTCCGTTCGGAAAATGCGCTGTGGCTGCTTCCATTGATGGCTAGCGCGCTGCTGCTGATGAATCTCGTGCTGGCGTGGTTTCTCGCCCAGTGGTCGACATTCTCCGCGCGGTTCGTACTGGCGACCTCGATCATCGTTCAGGTCGTGATCTGGGTCGCGCTGCTGCGTCTCGCCCTATAGCACTGCTGCTTCCGAGCGCGCTGCATTGCGCCAGGCGCACGCAAGACAGCAACAAATCAAAACCGGGCTGACAAAATGCCAGCCCGGTTTTGTTGTCGAGAACGTGGTGTCGCTAGACCTGTGTGCCGAGCAGCGCGCGCCGGGTCAGGACCTCGACGAGATGCGCCCGGTAGGCCTCCGGCGCGAACGAATCGCCGTTGATCGTCACCCCCTCGGTGGCGCCCGACGCGGCCTCGGCGGCGACGTCAGCGGTCAACGCCTTCCCGGCGACGGCGTCTTCAACGCTCGTGAGGCGGGTGGCGGTGCTGGTGGCGCCGGTCAATGCCACTCGCGCTGACGACACGGTGTCACCATCGAGCTCTGCCACCGCTGCGACGCCAACGATGGCGTAGCCGCTCGCGGGGTGCGCGAACTTGCGATAGGCCTGGTGGCTCGCACCCGACGGACGCTTGAGCGTCACGTGGGTAATCACCTCATCGAGCTCGAGCGACGTGGTCCAGAGATCGACGAAGAAGTCGTCGAGCGCGATATCACGCTCCCCATTTGGACCGACGGCATGCACCGACCCGCCGATCGCCAGCGCGACCGCCGTGAGGTCGGCGGCAGGGTCGTTGTGCGCCAGTGAGCCGACAAGCGTGCCTCGCTCCCGCACCTGCGCGTCGCCGAGGATGTCGATTGCCTCAGGGAGGATCGGGAAGATCTCACGCACCTCGGCGTTATCGCGAATATCGTTGTAGGTGGCCATCGCCTTGATCGTGACAGCGTCATCGCTGATCTCGATCCCGTGGAGCTCCTCGATATCGCGAAGATCGACCAGCTCGCCCGGCATCGCCAGGCGAATCTTCATCGCAGGAATCAGCGAATGCCCGCCGGCGATGATCTTCGCCTCAGGATTCGCCTGGAGCATCGCGACAGCGTCGGCGACGGAGCTCGCTCGGGAATACGTGAACGGTCCAGGAAACATGCGGCATCCCTTTCATCGCATGGCCGCCTCGTCTGGCGAGGCGAGACAGTCGTTACGAGGCGGTGGATTCCCGCATCTTCTCGGCCGCGTACTGCACCGACTTGACGATATTCTCGTACCCGGTGCAGCGGCAAATGTTGCCCTCCAACTCGTGCCGGATCTCGGCCTCGGAGGGGTTCGGGTTGCGCTCGAGCAGCGCAATCGACGACATGATCATCCCAGGCGTGCAGTAGCCGCACTGGAGACCGTGCTCCTCCCAGAAGCCTTCCTGCACCGGGTGATAGGCGCCATCCTGCGCCACACCTTCAATCGTCTTCACCTCGGCGCCATCCGCCTGGACGGCGAGCAGCGTGCAGCTCTTGGTGGTCTTGCCGTCGACGGTGACCACGCAGGCGCCACACTGGCTGGTGTCGCAACCGATATGCGTGCCGGTCAGGCCCAGATTGTCACGCAGGAATTGCACAAGCAACGCCCGCGGCTCGACCTCGCCGGACCGCTCCTGCCCGTTCACCGTCATCCGCACTTGCACTTTTTGGATCGTCTCGGTATCGGTCAAGGCTAAACCCCTTTTCGTGGATCCCCCTGCGCCTGGGCGCTCCGGGACAGCATACCCTCGCAGACATCGCGGCGAATGCCGCTGGCGGGTCAACGCTCCGCCCGGCGGAGCACGCGCGTGTATGGTTCTGTGCTATCTTCGCAAACCCTGTCGAAACGGACAACCACCCCGCCCGATATTCCGATCAGGACTGCCGGGCGTGCCGCGCGGAAAGCTCGTCGATGATCCCGCTGACGATCTCCTCGATGCCGTCGACATATCGCACACCGACAGTTCGCGCGGCCTCCGCGACGCGGGCGAGCTCGGCGGAAAAATCCGCGACAGGCGGCACGACCGGACCGGTTTCGCTGACGACATCGGCCATGAACCGCCCGCCGAGGGCCTTCCGGATCTGGTTGCGGGAGGGGCGCGTCTCGGGATCACGCTTGCGCATGAGACGGTCGGTCAGGTCGCGAAGCTCGGCATTGGGAAGCGGCACGCCGATCACCTGGTGGATCGCCTGGCGCTGGCGCCGGATCGACTCGACGTCCCGATCCCAGTCCAGCACCACATCCCACGCGCTGCCGGCTCCGCTCGCGCGTGATTCGACGCTGTCGCGAAGCTCGGCGGTGGTCTCCTCGTCGATCGGATCTCCGAGCAGCGGCCGCCGCTCATCCTGCGCGAGTCCGACAATGGCCCGCTCCAGCCGAAAGTAGTATTGCGCAGCGAGCAGGCTGCCCCAGACATCGAACGGCAGGTTGTCGACCCGCACGAGACGGTCGATCACGTTCGAGTCGGCCATCCCCTCGAACATGTCGCGCGGGAGTGCCTCCGTCAGCACGACATCCTGCTGCGACACGGTCAGGCGCCGGTGGCCGACCTTTTGCCGAAACATCAGGGACGTTAGCACGTAATCGGGGCTGAGGAAGATGCCGTCGAGGTAGGTCGTGCCGGGGCGGGCGTCGGGCAGCAATCGGGTCAAGTGCTCGTCGGCGTCAAACAACTGCGCCGTCGTCTCGGCACTGACCTGTACCGGCCGCGCTGTCTCGACCGAGAACTTGGCATCGACAGCAAAGACCACCGGGCACCCATCACGCGAGCCGAACACCACGAAATCGGGATTCTTGAGTCCCGCCTTCGACGCGCGGGCCGCCACACCCGGCAGGGTGTCGAGCCGGTGGATCTCATCGACCACGCTTCCCGCGAATCGTTGGGCCTCGCCGGGCACCTGCTCTCCCGCCCATCGGTCCAGCTCTTCGGAGGCAACGTTCGACCACGCCGCGCCGATGATCTGGCTGGCGCCGCCACGATCCGAAAGTCGGACAAGACGGTTGTCGAAAATCGACCGGGCGAAGGTTCCGCGCGGGAGTGTCGACGAATAATAATCGCTATCGCGCTTTCCGCCGCCAGGTGCCATCCATGATCCTCGCTGACCCGGTCGCCGGTGCGACGACCAGGTGTTGATTCCTGTCGAACAGTATGCCACCATGGATTAGCCATTTCACGATGGTGCCCCCAAGACGTCAATGTATCGACCGATGAGAGGACGTGCCATGACCGAGGTCATCGACACCCGTACCACCCTTGACACCGCTACAAGTCGCACCGCCGCCGAGGCAGCCATCGAACAACTGGAAGCCTGCGGCGCCCGTGTCATTTTCGGCATCCCCGGTGTGCACACGGTGGCCCTGTACGACGCGCTCCATACGTCATCCATGACGCACATTCTCGCGCGGCACGAGCAAGGCGCGGGATTCATGGCCGATGGCTACGCCCGCGCCACCGGCGATCCCGCCGTGGCGATGGTTATCACCGGGCCTGGCGTCACCAACGTCGCGACGCCGATTGGCGAGGCCTACACCGACTCGTCGCCAGTCTTCGTGCTCTCCTCGAACGTCGACTCCGCCCATCTCGACGCCATGCGGGGCAACCTGCACGACCTGAAGGATCAGCGCGCCGTGATGCGGGCCGTCACGAAGTGGAACGAGCGCGCCCTCCGTGCCGAAGATGTGGCGCCGCTTATCGCGGAGGGGTGGCGGCAAATGACGACGGGCCGGCGATTGCCGGTGAACGTCGAGGTCCCGCTCGACATCCTGGACCAGCACGTCCCCGCAGGCGGTATCAGCGCGCCCGGTGGCGACCCGGCCGCGCCGGATATCTCCAATGAAATCGACCAGGCCGCCACGGCACTCGGCGGAGCCAGCAAACCCGTCATCTACGCCGGCGGCGGAGCGACCTCCACGGCTGCGGGCGACGCCATTGCCCGAATCGCGGAAAAGCTCAACGCGCCGATCGTGACATCGATCCAGGGGAAGGGCTCGGTCCCCGCGTCGCATCCGCACAACCTCGACGCGCTGTGGACACAGGGCAACGCCGTTGACAACCTCGTCAAGGAGGCCGACGCACTGCTGGTGATCGGTTCTCGCCTCGGCGTCCAGGCGACCGAAAACTTCGCTTTCCCGATCCCGGAAACACTGGTCCGCATCGACATCGATCCCGAAGAGATGACGCGCAACGCGACCCCGACCGTTGCCATCGAGGCAGATGCCCGTGTCGCGGCCACCCAGCTTGCCGACGCACTGGACCAGCGAGAAACCGCCTCGACGTGGGACCCGGCACGATTTGCCGAGGTGCGTGAGGCCGCGCGGAGCGCCGCGTTCGGGGCCGAGCGGTACGAGTGGCTGGAGGCGATTCAGGCCGCCCTGCCACCGGAAGCGCCGATCGCCTGGGACATGACGATGATGAGCTACGTGGCCGGCTTCCTGTATCCCGTCGAGCGGCCGCGGACATTCCTTTTCCCGACCGGCTATGGCACGCTCGGCTTCGCGTTGCCAGCCGCGATCGGCGCGAAAGTCGGCATGGGCGACACGCCGGTTGCGGTGGTGGTTGGCGACGGTGGCTTCCAGTTCACCATGCAGGAGCTCGCCACGGCGATCCAGTTCCGCCTCGGCATCCCGATCATCATCTTCAACGACTCGACCTACTCCGCGGTCAAGGACGAGCAGAAGCAGAGCCGGGGCGGACGCTACGCGGCGGTTGACCTGGTGAACCCGGACTACGTGAAGCTCGCAGAGGCGTACGACATCCCTGGCGTCCGCGCCGAAACCCCAGCGGCACTCACCGAGGCCATCCGTGAAGCCGTGACCCGCGACCAGCCAACGATCATCGATGTACCCATCGACGGATGGGTCTAGCAGCGACAATCAGCGTCACGATACCCAACGCCGACGCCATCGCCGCAATGCGAGCGATGGC
>CBFGRG010000036.1:0-12966 GCA_965651105.1 uncultured bacterium
CTGCGGGACACCCCAAAGATCGTAGGTCGTGGAACCGCGCTCGCGCGCCCATTTCATGGCTTCGAACTGAATCGCCAGCCCGGCGCCGTTGGAACGATGTTCGGTGGATGAAGCGCCGTAGAGGTAAATCGCCTCGGCGCCGAACCGCGCGACGATCAGCGCCGCCGCGAGGTCCCCTTCCGCCGTCACCGCCTCGAACAGGGCGGCATCCTCACCGAATGCATCCAGCACGCCTTCGTAATAGCACATCGGGTGAATCTGGAAGTCGTTTCGCGTCGCGGTCTCACGCAGCAGCTCGTAAAACCCGGAGATGTGACGAGATGCCGGGGCGACGGATTCTATCGTCACGCCCCTGCGACCGGCCAGCCGCACGTTGTAGCGTGTCTTCTGGTGCATCTGCTTCAGCAGCGCCTCATCATCCAGCAGCGGCACCTTCACGGTGCGCAACGGCTGTACGGTGCTTTCTGCACGGTGCAGCCGGCCATCTCGCGATGCAATCCCCATTGTCTCAACGCAATCACCCTCGATGATCACGCTGATCGCCCGATGCCGGCGTGCCACGCGGTCGATGCTGGCACGCAGCTCGGGCCAGACAGTGGCGCGGTCCCCGGCCAGGACCGGGCCGCGCGGTATATAGCCGATACTCGCTGGCCCTCGATGCCGAAACAGGATCTGCGCCATGCCGACGCCGGCAGTGCCGTTGACGACAACTCGCTCGGGTTCCCAGCCCTGGCCTCGCTTGAACTCGCCCCACGCCCACGATTGGAGAAGATGACCATGATGCTCGAGAAGTTGTGTGTCCCAATGCTGCGCGGAAACCACGATGAACTCACTTTCGGACAAGTACGCTCGAACACTCTATGTTTGGGAACGCACCAGCTTCGCCTTCCGTTGCGGTCCGGGCGAAACTGCCGTAGATCCGCGGGAACGGAAGAAATTATTGCTGGAGTGTGAACGCAAAATGCGGGGAGGCGTCACTGGAGCAGCGGCCAGCGGGGGGACAGCGATGCGTCCTGACCGATGCTGTACCGACGGTTGTACCCGTTTCGGATGCGATTCGCAAACGGCGATCGACGGCGCGACCGCACCGTCTCAGCCGGCGATGATGCCGAGCCGACGCGCGATACCCGGCAACAGGGGGAGATAGCGGCGCTCCAGCGTCGGCGGGTAGGTAACGATGTCGCCCCCGAAGCCGGTCTTGAACCGGTAGAGACCACGCCAGTCCTCACCCTTCGTGCCGGCGATCTGGTTCGACCCATCGGCGGCGACGCTCTCCGGATCCTTGTCCGGAATGCCCCAGAGGTCATAGGTTTTCGCGCCACGGTCCCGCGCCCACTTCATCGCCTCGAATTGCAGCGCCGCGCCCGCGCCGTGCGCGCGATGGGTGGTCGATGACGCCCCATACATGTAGATGCCCTCGGTCCCAAACGTCGCGGCGATCAGCACAGCGGTCAACGTGCCCTCGTCGTTCCACGCGCCGAGCAGCAGCGTATCGTCGCCGAATATCTCGAGGAAATCCGCGTAGTAATCGAGCGAGTGCACCGCGAACTCGTTGCGCTGGGCCGTATCCTGCATGATGTCGTAGAACGTCGCGACCGATTCAGGCGTGACCGGCATCCTGCGGAACTCGACACCGCGCCGACTGGCGAGCCGGATGTTGTAGCGCGTCTTCTGGTGCATCTGCTTCAGCAGTGCGTCGTTATCCAGCAGTGGCACCTTGACCGTGCGCGACGGCTGCACATGCGCCGGCCCCTTGACCACGCCGGCATCGAAGTAGCTTCCCTCGAGCGGCAACGGCGCATTCGGCTCGACGATCACGCTGATCGCCCGCCGGCGGCGGCCAATGGCGTCGATCGCCCGCCAGAGCTCGCGCCACAGCGGCTCCGCATTGCCGACGAGCAGCGGACCGCGCGGAATGTAGCCGATACTGACCGGCCCCCTGGCGCGGAAGAGCACCTGCGCCATCGCCGTACCATCGGCGTTTTCGACCAGCACGCGCTCCGGCTCCCAGCCGTGCCGGTGCTTGAAATCGCCCCAACGCCACGATTGCAGGAGTTGACCGCCAAGCTCCCGCAGGCGGTCATCCCACTGGACATCAGGCGTCAGCGGTGAGGTAATGGCGTGCTCTTGAATTTCGGGTGCCCCCTTCGAAACAGGTGATGTGTCGCCCTCGCATCGAACCAGCCGATTCGCCGCCCCATCCGACTCCGGGGCGGCAAGACGGGTCAGGGATTGTCGTCGTCCTCGAGCAGCAAGGGGTCGCTCACAATCGAGGCGTCCTCCAGCGCAGCCTCGATCAGCTCGATCTCCGACTCCGAGGCTTCCTCGGCCAGCCGCCGCAGGTATCGCGTCGCCGCGGTACCGCCGATCTCGCCCATCGCGTTGATCGCCGCCTGGCGAACCTCGGCATCCTCATCCCGCGCCAGCTCCGAAAGCACGGGCAGCGCCTCGGTGTCGCCAATGAACCCGGCCGCGCGGGCCGCCTCATAGCGAATCTCCGCGTCGTCGCTGCTGGTCTCGTTCAGGATCGTCGGCAGGAACCGAGCCTGCAGGCTGCGGCCCATCGCATAAATCGCCGTCGCCCGAAAGCCAGTGTCCTCTTCGTCGAAGAAAATGTCGATGGCCTCGAGCACGGTGGCATTTTCCGACAAGACCGCCGCCGATTCGAGCGCGCGCCCGCGCACGTGCATGGGCTCCGTCGGCTCGGCGAGCGTTGCCAGCAGCGTCGAGGAGACACGGTCAGCCAGCTCAGGCTCCAGCTCGCCCAGCTCGGCCATCTCGGCGAAGCGGCCCAGACCGCGGGCTGCCTCCGCGCGGACGTCTTCCGACTCGTCGCTTTCCAGTATCGCCGCCAGCGTGGCCGCGAAGCGCCGGTCCTCGTGTTCCCAAAGACCGGAAATCGCGCGCTGGCGGACGACCGCGTCCGCATCGTCGAGCATGGCGAGCAGCGCGCGGTCGAACCGGTAATCGAGGCGCTCCTCGGCGAGGTCGTTGAGCTCGCTGACAACCGCCTCGCGAACTTCGTCGGCGACGCTGCCCCATGCCTGCTTGAAGGCGCCGGCTTCACGCGCGGTGAGATCCGACAGGCCCACCAGCGTGCTCCGGGGGTATTCGCCCCGGAGCAACGCGGCCATCACTTCATCGAGCGCGGGCTTTGGCTCGTCCTCGATCTCGTCCGCATCCAGGTCATCCACCTCTTCCTCGGGGTGGAACACCCGGATGTGGTCGAGATCGTCATCAGGCATTCGGGTCATACGTCAGGATGCCCTCGTCCTCGGTCACCGAGGGCATGCTGTCGATCGTCGAACGCAGCAGCGTCTCGGAAACTGGTCGCTCGACGTTGGCAACCACCAGCAGGTCGGTGAACGACGCGATCAGCTTGCCGTCATCGTCCTCGCCGATTCGCTTGAAGGTCGCTTCGACCACCTGCTCCAGGTGACGGCGCTGCTTGTCGGGCAGCGGCTTTTCATTGCCGAGCTGCGGGAATCGGTCCTCGGTCACCAGCCAATCGGAATCGACGGCCGTGTCGTAGCTGAGCGGGCGGAAGACATACTTCGGTGCGCGACGATCGTCGAGCTCCAGGAAGCGATCCTGCTGCTCGGTGTCTTCCAGGTACTCGATCTTGTACTGACCATCGTTGTCGGTGGCCGAAATCGAGAGCATCGCGCCAGGCACGAGCTTCTCCTCGTAGAAATCGTCGAGCCCGAGGATGAATCCGCCCCGGTTGTGGGTCGGGTAGCGCACCTCGACGAGGTAGACCGAATTCTCGAACTGCGGAATCTCGACCATCAGCACCGCCGAGCGCTGATCCGGCATCATCGGCGCCGGCAGCAGCGACTGCATCTTCGCGTCGAGCGGAAGCAGGCCGTAGGTGAACTCATAGAACGAGAGCGTGTGCTCGACCACGGTGGCCGAGCGCGGCTCGACCGAGCCCTCTGGCACCTCTTCGACCAGGAAGCGGTAGTCGGTGCCGATGTCGGTGGCCTTGCGGCGGGTGGTGCCGATCGACGGCAGGTCGGTCGTACCCCAGAACGGCTGGTCACGCGTGCCCAGGAACTCGAAATTGCGCTCCGACGAGAGCCGGTAGTTCATCGAGAACCGGGCGGCGTCGAAGTTCGCCGCGCTGCGACGCACGCCAAGCACGTCCTGCACGAGGACATCATCGGTGAGCGGCTGCTCCTGCTCGTTGATGTAGTCGGCCAGGCTGCGGAGGTTCCCGCGGCTCAGGCGATCGACCTGGTCCTCGGCCATCCAGCGCCCGGCGAAGCCGGCGAAGCGACTGTCGTTCTCCATCTCCGCGACAATCGCCGCGGCGACAGCTGCGTCGTCGAAATCGCTCAGGTCGGTCAGCTGAACAACCGGCTCCGGCGCCACTTCGACCTCGGGCTCGGCCACCACCGGCTCCGGCTCGACTACCGGCTCGGTCTCCTCGACCTCGACCTCGGCCACCGGCTCGGCTTCCGGCTCCTCGACCTCGGCTTCGGCCTCGATCTCGACGTCGGCGGCCTCCTCGACCTCGGGGGCTTCTGGCTCGGTCTCGATCTCGGCCTCGACGACCTCAGCCTCAGGCTCCGCGACGAGCTCCGCCTCGGGCTCAGCCTCGACGTCGGCATCCTCCTCGACCTCGGGCACTTCGGCCTCAACCTCGGCCTCGACTTCGACCCGCTCCGACTCCATCGCCGCGGCACGCTCGGCGGCGGCGGCCTCCCGGGCCTCTTCCAGCTGCCGGCGATCGTCGTCGCTGGCGAAGGTCACGGTCATGCCGGAATCGACGGAGAAGCCCTCGGCGCGGAGCGCGGCGTCGACCTCCAGCTCCTCTTCCTGCGCCTCCTCGATCGCCTCTTCCACCTCCGAGTGGTATGGCACCTCGGCAGCCGGCTTCTCGGTGCGCAGCGGGCGCTCCGGCGCCGGTTCCGGCGTCAGCAGCCGCTCCGGGAAGGTGTGGGCGGTGTCGACCACCATCTCGATCGGCGGGTGTCCCAATCGGGTCGATGTGACGAGCGTGACGTCATCACGCTGCTCGATCGCGAAGACCTGCGAGTTGGCATCAACCGCGGCGCGCACCGTCTCGGCGTCGGCTTCGAGCGCTTCGCTGAGCGATTCCAGCGTCACCCGGATCGGCGCGAAGTCGGATACGAACATGCCGTGAGCGCGAATCAGGTCGAACGCGCGGCTGGCAAGGTCCTGCTCGGCCTTCGAGCCCTGCCAGACGATGTCTGGCGTTGTCTGTTCAGCCACCATGTGCGTGGCACTCCTCTCAATGTGGACGGGGTGTCCCTCGAAACCTAGCGGGACGCGGCGCGCAGCACCTCGACCAGCTCCGCGGTCGTCATCGGGCGGCCGCCTTCACGGAGCGCCTTGAGAAGGACGGCGATATCTTCGCTGTTCAGCCGCGGCGTGCTGGATTCCTGTGCCATGCGAGATCTGTCTCCTGGGTAGAGCATCGTGAAGGCGCGCATCAAAAATCGGGATGGGGATGCCATCCCTCGCGCGATTCGACATATATTGTAGAGTGGCGCCGGTGCCCGCGCAAACACACCAGTCTTGACCCGACCGGCAACCGCGGGTACAACTCCGGCAGGATCCCCATCGGCAGGCCAGCCACGGCGCCGAAATCGCCGATCCCCGCCACCTCACCTTCAACGACCAAGGATCTCCCGGATGGCCGACGCCGCCCCCTCAAAGCTCGCAGTGTTCCACAACCGACCCCTGATGCTGCTGATGGGCGGCCACTTCACCATCGACATGTACGGCGGCATGTTGCCGCTCCTCTACCCACTCCTGACCGCCAGGTTCGACATCGACCTCAAGACCGTCGGCCTCGTCGCCCTGGCCTATACCGGTGTCTCGTCGCTCTCCCAGCCGGTCTTCGGCTGGATCGCCGACACCTTCGGCACGCGCTTCACCGGCCTCACGCTGGCGTGGACCGCGCTGCTGTTCGCGTCGATCGGGTTCGCCAGCAGCTTCAACATGTTGCTCGTCCTGGCGGCGCTGGCCGGGTTCGGCTCCGGCGCCTTTCACCCGCTCGGCGCGCTCAACGCCAGCGCGGTGATCCCGGCGGGGCAGCGAAACAGCGCGATGTCGGTCTACGTCACGGGCGGCACCTTCGGCTTCGCCCTCGGGCCACTGGTCGGCGCGCTTGTCTTCGGCCTGTTCGGCATGAAGGGCACCGTGGTGATGATCCTTCCCGGAGTCCTGATCTCGCTCTACCTCCTGGCGAACATGCGTGATATCGCAACAACCGGCTCGCGCCGCCGCACGGAGACCGCGAGCAAGCCACCCCTGGCACTCGGGCTGATCAGTATCGTCATCCTGGTGATGATGCTGCGCATGGTGCCGATCGTCGGCGTGCAGAATTTCATCCCCATCTGGTACGAGCGGCTCGGCTACAGCTCGACCTTTTACGCGCTGCTGGCGACGACCGTCGTGCTGTCCAGCGCGATCGGCGCCCTCGGTGCCGGTCAGCTCGCCGATCGTTTTGGCCGCCGAAATGTGATTTTGGTGACGCTCTTCGCGAGTATCCCGGCGGTCTGGCTCTTCGCCGAGTTCCCCGGTTGGCAAGCGTTCATCTGGGGTGCGCTGATCGGCCTGCTGGCGGCCTCGACCGCGCCGCTGCTGCTGGTGATGGCGCAGCAGCTCATGGTCGGCCGGGCGGGGGTCGCATCCGGGTTGATTCTCGGGCTCAGCTTCATCGCCGGAGCGATCAGCGCGCCGCTGTTCGGCATGCTGGCAGACGCGATCGGGCTCCAGAACGCGATGCGCACGCTGCCGTTGATCGTGCTGGTGTCCATCGCGGTAGCGTGGTTCCTGCCGACCGAGGAGCGCATGTCAGAGATCGCCGGAGAGGCGCATGTCGAGCTGCCGGCTTCCCCCGCATCGGCGCCCGGGGCACCCTCGGAAGCCCCCGCCCGCCCAGCGTAGGCGATTGCCCTTCACCGGCGCATCACAGCTCCAGGGCGATATCGATGAGGGCCCGCTTGAGCCTGTCCGTGGCATCGGCCGAGACCGCCGAAACCCGGACGTGGTTGGGCAGCAAATCCTGGTCGGGCAGGAACACTCGAATCCCGCGCTCCTCCAGCCGTGGCAGGAAGAACCCGACATCCCCCCGCGCAAACTGCACCAGCAGGAAGTTCGCCCACGACGGTGAGGGCTGGTACACCATGTTCAGCTTTCGCAGCTGCCGAAACAGCCGACCCTTTTCCAGCGCCGTGGTGTGCAGCACCCGCCGCATCCAGCCCCAGTCGTCGAGAATCGCGTGGCCCGCCACCAGCGCCCTGCGTTCCGGCGTCTCGACCGCAACCAGCTCCCCCAGATGACCGGCAATCGGTGGCGGCGCGATCGCCCACGCCACCGGCATGTCGATCAACCCGCCCCACCACTCCATCGACTGCAACACGACGACGTTCTCGAACTCCCGGGCCAGCGGCGCCGCTGTCCGCGGCGTGTAGCCGCCGTGGCGCTCGTCGACCACGACCATCTCACTTGCACGCGCGAGCCTGACGAGATCGACCAGCTCCACCAGCGTGCCGGTCGGGTCGTTCGGCGACATCACCACGCTGGTCGCCCCCGGCGGAAATCGCCGGTCGTCACGTTCCAGCCCGAGCGCGAACTGGTCTCCGCGCGGTGCGACAGCGACCTCGCCGCCACGATCGACCGCTCGCTGCAGCTCGGCGAGGTGCGTCGGCGGGAACACCCCAAACGGTCCCGCCCCGAGCCGCAGCTCAACAAGCGCCCGATAAAGCACATCGATACCGGCGGCGATCACCACCCATCGCGGATCGATACCAAGCATCGCTGCGATCCGCCGGCGCAGCCCGCGCAGAAGCGTCTCATCGTCGAGCGTGACGAGGTCGAGATCCGCCAGCGCTTCGCTGACAGCGTCGATCGGCGCGTCTGGGTTAACGAGGTAGTCCAGATGAAGCAGCCCGGTGGCGTGGCGATCGTCGATGAAGCTCATCGGGCCTCCGGAAGCGACTCGGCATCCACGAGTGCGCCAGAAGCCCCAACATCGCGCACGGCTCCGTCCGGATCGAGCTCGATCACTGCCGGCCGACCGATCACGGGCAGCGCGACGTTGCGGACCGGCGTGCCCCCCGGCGTGGTTCCCCGATAGTTGCCGAGGTGGGCGTGGCCGTGCACCACCAGAGAAACGGCGTGCCGGTCGACGACACGGCCGAGAATCGAGTTGCCGAGCATCCAGTGCTTCACCATTGGCTCGGCGCCGAGCGTGGTCGTGGTGGGCGCATAGTGCATGGTGACGATCGTCAGGTCGGGTCGCTGCTCCATGAGCCCGTCGAGCGCGCTTTCGAGCCGGGCGGCTTCGCGCCGGGCGCGTACCGCGACCGCCTGGCTGAGCCGCGTCGAGATCAGGTCGGGCGCCTCATCCGGCCAGAAACCGCCTCCATACCCACCGATCCCGACAAGCCCGACTCGAACGTTCCCGAGCGTGAGCAACGTGCCATCGCCGTCCAGCAGCTCGATCCCACCAACCGCGAGTCCACGGCGAAACTCGCGCCGCCGCACACTGCGACGATCGTGGTTGCCGAGTACCGCGAAGGTAGGGACCGCGAGATCGGCGGTAAGCTCCGCCACGGCTTCAACTTCGAGCAGGCGGCCGTTGTCGGTCAGGTCGCCGGTGAGCAGTACCAGGTCGGCGTCTCGCGCGGCCGCACGGAGCTCGTTTCCCAGCACCGGCGGTGTGTCAACGCGCATATGTACGTCGCCGACGGCGACGATACGGATACCCTGGTCTCGACCGGGTGCGTTGTCTGGCAATCGATCCACGTTCCCTCGCGTCACGTTCGTGAGTTGGTCCAATTCCGACGATCCGGTCGCCGGGGTCCGAAATCGAGTGTACCCCGCGCCCCGTGCCCTCGCCTCGCATCCGGGTTCCCCCGTATACTGGACAACCGAACATACCAGAGCCTCGACTTCGGGCGAGCTCGCGGTTCGAGCCTCGCCACGACACGACCGCAACCACTCACGCCAGGGATCAACCTTGCCGCTCTCCACCACCATCAGATCGCGCCTGTGGCGCTTCACGCTCGCGTGCGCCCTGCTCGCCACGTTGCTCGTCACCCTCTCCATCCCGGCCCCGAACGTCGCCGCCGCGCTGCCGGCGCCAGACGTGACCGCCACCGGGGTCTATGCGTTCGACGCCGGCACCGGGATCGAGCTCTTCGCAAAGGACGAGCACGAGCGCGTCTCGATCGGCTCGACCGTCAAGATCGTCTCCGCGCTGGTGACCGTCAAGCACGCCGAACTCGATGACGAGGTGACCATCGTCCAAGAAGATCTGGTCGACACGGCCGTCTACTCCAACATGAACCTGCAGGCAGGCGACACGCTGACCGTATCGCAGCTGCTCTACGGACTCATGATTCCCTCCGGCAGCGATGGCGCGAACGCGCTCGCGCGCTACGTCGGTGGCATCATCACCGGCAGCGATGATCCGATCGCCCAGTACGACGGCTTCATCAACGAGATGAACGCCTTCGTCGCCGAGCATGGCTTCACGGACACTCGCTTCTCCAATCCTCACGGCAACGACGCACCGAACAACTACTCCTCCGCCTATGACATCGCCCATCTCGGCGCCCTGCTGATGGAGGACGAGTTCCTCGCCAGCGTCGTCAGCGAACCGGGCTACTCGTTCACGTCGGTCGGACCGGAGGCGCGCAACTACCAGGCTTCGAACACCAACGCACTGCTCGGGCAGTCGGGCGTGGTCGGCATCAAGACCGGCTCCACCGAGGAAGCCGGCGGCTGCGTCGTGCTGGCGCGCGAGGTCAACAACGGCAACTCGATGGTCGTCTCCGCGGTGCTCGGCGCCGATCTCCAGTACGACGCTTCCGGCGGGATCGCCGTCGACCAGCGCTGGGACGATGCCAGCAGGCTGATCGCCTTCACGGACGCCACCTTCATGTGGCTGCCGCTGGCCGATGCCACCACATTCCGGAACCTCCCGACGGAGCTGGCGGTCTGGAATGTCCAGGTCGAGGGCAACCCCTACGTTCCCATCACCACCGGCGAAGACATCCTGACGCGCTACCAGCTCGCGCTGAATCCGGATGGTGGCGGCAGTATCGATATTTACTACGACAACAACCGCGTCGGTTCGTTGCCGCTCCAGTCGGGCACCGCCTCGTCCGGGAGCGACGCCGCCTCGGCGCAGGACCCTGCTGCATGAGTGACCGAGCCGATTCCGGCGGCGAAAACCGGGAGTATCAGGGCGAACGGCTCCAGCGCGTACTCGCCCAGCGGGGAGTTGCCTCCCGCCGCGCCGCCGAGGGGCTGATCACCGCCGGCCGGGTTCAGGTCAACGGCCGCGCCATCACCGAGCTGGGCACCCGCGTCAACCCGAACCGCGACGAGATTCGCGTCGATGGCCGCATTCTCCACGCGCAGCGGCCCCGCTACATCGTGCTCAACAAGCCCAGCGGCTTCATCACGACGGTCAGCGACGAGCGCGACCGGTGGACCGTGATGGATCTCGTCGACGTCCCCGAGCGCGTCTACCCCGTTGGCCGGCTCGACCGCGCCACCCAGGGGCTGATCCTGCTCACCAACGACGGCGACCTCGCACACCGCGTGATGCACCCCAGCTACGAGGTCGACAAGGAATATCTCGCCTTCACCGACCAGCGACCGACGGAATCGCAGCTCCAGCGGCTGCGGGAAGGCATCGTCATCGATGGTCGCCGTGTTGTGCCCGAAGAGGTTCGCCTCTTCCGCGAGACCGACGAGGGCGTGGCGATTCGCGTCGTCATTCACGAGGGGCTCTACCATGTCGTTCGCCGGATGATGGACGCCGTCGGCATCGAAGTGACACGCCTGCGGCGCACCCGGCTCGGCCCGTTGCGCATCCAGGGCATCGCCACCGGCGCCTGGCGCGACTTGACCCCCGGCGAGCTTGTGCAGATGTATGAAGCGGTTGGCATGCCAACCGAGGACGCGGAAGCGGCCAACAGCCGTCGCACCATCATCCGCCACCCGGCCGGCGGGTATCACCATCGTTCGACCGGCAGCGCGGAGCCGCCGAAGCCAGCCGAAACCCGCGAGGGCGATCGCCGGACTGGCGACCGCGAGAGACGAGGGAAACGTGGGCACCATGACAACGTACGACCATCGCAGGGTGATCGCGATCGACGGACCGGGCGCCGCCGGAAAGTCGACGGTCGCGGTCGCGGTCGCTGACCAGCTCGACGCCCTGCTCTTCGACACTGGCGCGCTCTACCGCGTCGTCACACTGCTGGCGCTGCGCACCGGTACGCCGGTTTCGGATGGTGACGCGCTCGCCGATCTGGCGAACGCAGCCGACATCGAGCTGAGGCCCGCCTCGGTCGACGACGGCCGCACCAGCGATGTGCTGCTCAACGGGGAAGACGTGACCTGGGCGATTCGCACGCCCGAGATCGACACCAATGTCTCGGAAGTCTCCGCCCACCCCGCCGTCCGAGACGCCCTGCTCGATATCCAGCGGCGCATTGCCGACGGCATCACCGCCGTGCTTGTCGGACGGGACATCGGCACCATCGTCATCCCGAACGCCGGACTCAAGATTTACCTCGACGCGAGTGTTGAGGAGCGTGCCCGGCGCCGCTACCTCGACATGCGCCGTCAGGGTATCGACCTCGGGTTCGATGCGGTGCTGGAAGATCTCCGCCGCCGCGACGACGACGATGCCAGCCGGCCCGTGTCGCCGCTGCGCAGGGCTCCCGACGCGATCGCCATCGGCACCGATGGCCGCGACGTCGACGACATTGTCAGCGACATCGTCGGTCGCGCCCGGGCGGGCGGCATTGGCGCTGGATCCCCGGCATGAGTGGGGTGTTCACACTGAACGAGGAAAACCCCGCCGAAGGAACGGTGCGGGGCATCTGGCGCGCGATCCTGCGGGCGCCGCTGTTCGGGCTCATGTGGCTGTTCGGCGTGCGCGTCGAGGGGCTCGACAACATCCCGCCCGACGATACCGGGGTGCTGGTCGTCTCCAACCACCTGCACAACCTCGACCCATTGCTGATCGAGATCGCCTCGCCCCGGCCGATTCACTTCATGGCCAAGGAAGAGCTGTTCTCGTTCCGCCCCCTCGGCTGGCTCCTGCGCAGGTTCGGCAACTTTCCGGTCGCCCGCGGCAAGAGCGACCGCCGCGCCGTGCGATTCGCGATCGCGACGCTGCGCCACGGACTGGCGTTGGGCATGTTTCCTGAGGGCACACGCAGCCGGACGATGCGGCTGAGCAAGCCACATCCGGGCGCGGGGCTGATTGCGATTCAGGGCAAGAGCCTGGTGCTGCCGGTGGCGGTGACCGGCTCGGAGCGGATGCCGTTCAACGGCAAACGACCGCCCGGCGAACGGCCCGATCCGGGACACCGGGGAGTGCTGATCCGGTTCGGCGAGCCCTTCATGCTGCCGGAAACCGGCGCAAACGGCAAGCGCCTCGGAGCCGACGAGGCGACCGAGATCATGATGCGCGCCATCGTCGCAATGCTGCCACCCGACTACCACGGTGTCTACGCCGAGGCGTCAGGCAATGCGGCCCCGCCCGCCTGATATCGACGACCGCCCGGCAGGTCCGGCCCTCCGTGGACAGGCTCGAGACAGCCGCCATCATTCGATTCCCGCCACCAACGAACGATGTCATTTCGACCAAGCGCCGCCAGGCGCGCGTGGAGAACTCTCTTGCTGGGCGCATCGCCACGTCCGAGCACAAGAGATTTCTCGACTGCGCACCCTCCGGGTGCTCCGCCCGAAATGACAACATTTCCTGGAGTGTCATGCCGCGCGTCGGCACCGCCACGCATGACCCCCAGCGCCCGTCGCGCCGCCCCTGTGGCGGCTTGCGCGGGAGGTTCACAGCAGCGGAGGGGCGCAGCACCGGCGTCGAAGGATCGCTTGCGTCCGGAGATGCGACCCGGCAGGCAAGAGATTCCTTCGGCAAGCTCAGGACAGGCTCTTCGACTGCGC
>CBFGRG010000037.1:0-12932 GCA_965651105.1 uncultured bacterium
TCTTCACCAAGGCGGGTGAGCCCGGCTGGCACGGACCGCGATGCGGAGGGCATGGGGATTCGATCGTCACGAGGAACTCCCCAGGAGATTGATGTGTGGCTGGCCGAGGCAGGCTGGGGTCAGGTTGCGTATGGCCCAAGATCGAGGACCTCGACGACGGGCTTGGGCTGGCGCTGGTCGTCCCAAAGGCCGCCATACCCGCCCGGCGGCGACGACTCGCGGGCGTACCACTGGTCGAACGAGAACCCGTAGACGAATGGGATGCCGCTCGCGATCAGGCGCTCGTAGAACACGGCCTGGTGCTCCGGCGTCGCTCCGGGCGCCGACTCGGGCGGCACCGCGCCCGATGGGAACGCGGCCTCCTGCGCCACCACGACGCGATCGGCGGGCATGCCGGGCGTGTCCCGGATCAGCTCGTACGCACCGATCGCCCACTGCGCGGCGGTATCCGGGTCGTTCCGGGCCAGCGCCCACCACGGCTGCAGGTTCGGGAAGGTGAAATCGCCCAGCTCGGTGGCCATTTCGGGGTAGAGGACCCACTCGTCACGATGCAGGCCGGTGGATACGGGCTTGCCGTGGGCCACCTGAAGGCCCTCGATCTCCGCGCGAAGTCGCTCAAGGGCGGCGTCGCCCTCCTCGGCGCGCAAGATCGCCTTGTGCACCACCTCGTTGCCGACCACGATGGCGTCGATGTCGTCGATTGCCTCGGCGACGTTGGCCTTCTCGACCTCCAGCAACTCGTCAGTTGCCCACCAGAGCTTCGAGATGACGTGCTGGAACCCGACCTGTTTGGCCACGCGCGGGAGGGCTTCCAGCCCGTAGGTCATCGCGTTTGTGACGACGCCGCGAAAGCCGACGTCGTAGAGCATCTCCATCTCCGTCTGGAGCTGATCCTCGGGCACGGGATGCTCGCCGATGGCGAAGTCGAACGGGCGGGCCGGCCCGTAGTTGATCCACGCCCGGCTCGTCTGCAGGGCTGTCAGGACGTCGCCGCCCGCCGGTTCCGGCGTGGCTTGGTGGGCCGTGGCAGCGCGGCCGAATCCGCTGGCCACTAGCCCGGCCGCGGCGATCCCCGCGCCGCTTGTGGCGAGTAGCTGGCGGCGGGTGAGGCGGTTGGTGCTGAGTGCGCCCGTTCGGGCATCGAGCTGGTTTGCAGGCATTTCGTTTCCTCCCTGATATGCCACCGGGGTGGCGTTCCGGATCGTGAGCGCATCGCTCACGGGGTCGTGGCCAGCATGTCGCGGCCGGCCTCCATCGCGGCGACGGCGGCAGGCATGTCGAGCGCCGCGTCGGGATCGCGGAAGCCGACGCTGTACACAAAATGCCGGCCGTCGGCGCGTTGCAGCAGCCAGGTGCCGCTCAGTACTCCCATCTCCGAGCCGCCCTTGTAGCCGACGTAGGGCCATATCTCGCCATCGAAGGGGATTGGCGTTTCCAGCGACAGGATTTCGGTCACGGGTCGGAGCCCTGGCCGCTGGGACGCCTGGTGCAGCCACGCCATCGTGCGGGCGAGGTCCTCACGGGTGGCGAACCACTCGACCCGGTCGATCTCGATCGGCGCGGTCTGGTCGAGGTCGGCCAGCGCCTCGTACGGGATCCTGGCGATCTCGTCGGTCAGGATCCGGCGGCGCTGTTCGGCGTCGGAGGCAAAGTAGGTGTCGATCCTGTCGGTGGGGGAGGCGAACTTGAGCATCGTCAGCTCGCGCGTCGAGAAGAGGGGGATGTTGCGGTCCGGCTCGCTGACGCCCATTGCTGTCATCGCCTGCTCGACGTTCTCTCGTCCGGCGAGAAAGAGCATGTGGTCCGTCGCGGTGTTGTCGCTCTTCTGGATCATGCGCTCGGCGAGATAGCGCATCGTGAACGGCGTGCCGGCGGCCACGTAGCGCAGGTCGCCGCCGGGCACGCTGCGATAGCGGTCCTCGATCTCGACGACCTGCTCCCAGTCGAGCGTGCCGGCCTCGACCTGCATCGCGAGCGCGCCGAGGATCCACAGCTTGAAGCTGGAGCCGACCGGCAGGATCTGGTCGGCGTTGAGCGCGTGGACTGGCGCGATCTCGCCATCGATCAGCTCGGTCGCGAGCATCGCTGCCGTGGGCGCCACCGCCGCCACCTGCTCGTCGAGTGCCGCCCAATCCGAAGGCGCGGCCGGGGTGGCGGTGTTCTGGGCCACGGCCGGGCTGAGCAGCCGCGCGCTGGCGATCACCGCGGCGAGTGCGCCGCCGTAGCCCATTGCCGCGCGGCGCGAGAGCCGCCTGGCGGGGTGTTGCGTCATGGATTCAGTCATCGGGGTCGGCTCCTCACCTCAGTTCTCGGTGGTGGCTCAGGGCGTTGCGGCGATGTGCCGTCACGCCGGCGTCTTTCCTCCATTGCGTCATTCCCTCTCCTGCGGAGGCGGCCCGGGATCTGCGTCCTCCAGGTACCAGTAGCTCGGCTGGCCGATCACACCGCCGCGAATGAGCGCCGCTCGCAGGTCGTCCGACTGGACGAAGAGCTCGGCGCGAAACAGGTCGTCCCACTCGATCAGCAGCCATACGTCGCCGGGCGTCGTCGCGGTGAGAAAGTGGCGTTCGTGGAGCGCGCCGTTGGAGCGACGCGTCTCTGCCTCCTCGCGGAAGACCTGCCGCCAGGTGTCGATCTCATGCACCTGGAGACGAACGAGGAGCGCTGGCACGGATCACCTCCGGGAAACGGTTGGCTCACCAGGTCGGAGCCGATCTCCACTCTATGCCCGCGACGCTCCGGCCCGGGAGCGGGAAAGTACGTGTTCGATTCCGCGTTCGCCGTCACGCGAGTACACTGGCGGGCAGGGTGACCGTTTCCCGGAATGCACGACCGACACTGGAGCTGATGTCGCCATGGACGCGGGGTTCTCCATCGCCACTGACGGGGCACGCTGCCCTGGCGCGGCGGCGATCGCTGCGGGACTCGCGCTGTGAGGTCCCTCTCCATGAGCGCGGCCCGGACACCGGACAGTGGACACGACGCGGGTGACCGTGCCCTGACCGCGCGCGAGGCGGCCGCCCGGATCGGCGTCAACGAGCGGACGATCCGGCGGGCCATCGGCCGGGGCGAGCTCCCCGCCGTGAAGCAACGCGGCGTTTTCGCCATCGATGGTGCGGCGCTCGATGCCTGGCGGGCGCGCCGGGCCGCCGGCGCGGCATCGCCAGATCGCTCAGGCGAGGCCCCTCGACAGGAGGCCGGCCTGCCGGAGCCGGTGACATCGCTGGTCGGGCGCGAGCGCGAGCTGGCGACGGCCATCGGCATGCTTCGGCGCGACGACGTGCGCCTCCTGACCCTGACCGGCGCCGGCGGCATCGGCAAGACGCGCCTGAGCCTTGAGATCGCGCGGCAGATCCGGCCCGACTTTGCCGGGAACACGCATGTCGTGCCCCTGGCCGAGGTGCCCGATGCCAGCCTCGTCGCCGCGGCGATTGCCGGACATCTCGGCCTGCCGGAACCGGGAAGCGTCGATGCGCGGAGCGCGCTGGTCGCGGGCCTGCGTGACGCGCGCCTGCTGCTCGTGCTGGACAATTTCGAGCATGTCATCGAAGCTGCTTCGCTCGTCTCTGATCTGCTTCGGTGCTGCCCGCGCATCAAGGTGCTGGTCACGAGCCGCTCGCTGTTGCGCGTCGGTGGGGAGCACGCCCTGCCGGTTCCGCCCCTGGCGCTCCCCGATGCGCTCACCGCGCCATCGGTCGAGCAGGCCGCCGCCTCACCGGCGGTGCGGTTGTTCACTGATCGGGCGCGATCGGTCGCGCCGAGGTTTTCCCTCACGCCTGCCAGCGCGCCAGCCGTTGTCGCCATCTGCCAGCGCCTCGCTGGACTCCCGCTGGCGATCGAGCTGGCGGCCAGCCAGGTCACCGTGCTTCCGCCCGATGCCCTGCTGGCCCGAATCGAGGCGCGCCAGCCGCTGCCGCTGGGCGGCCCCCGCGACGCTCCGGATCGGCAGCGGACGATGACCGGCACGATCGCCTGGAGCTACGATTTGCTCGCGCCGGACGAGCAGCGGCTGTTCCGCCGGGTCGGGGTCTTCGCCGGCGGGTTCCCGCTCGATGCCGTCCATGCCGTAACCGGTGACGCCGGCCCGGAGAGCGACCCGCTGATCACGCTCGCGGCGCTGGTCGATGCCAGTCTCATCCAGCGCGTTGGGGACGACGGCGCGCGCTACGCCATGCTGGAGCCTGTCCGCGCGTTCGCGCTGGAGCAGCTTGCTGCCGCGGGCGAGCTCGACGCGGCCTGCGATGCCCTCGTGGAGTGGTGCCTGGTGCATGCCTCATCCAGCCCGATGGCGGAGAGCCTGCCTGGTGGCGAGCGGTATCTCGCTCGCCTGGGAGTTGAGTACGCGAATATCCGCCGTGCGCTCGAATGGCTGTCCCGCCAGGGGGATGCGGAGCGCCTGGGCCGGCTCGTGACCGCGCTGGGAGGGTACTGGTACGAGCGCAGCCACTACCACGAGGGACGTGAGTGGACGGAGCGGGCGCTGGCCCTCGACGATCGCGCCGCTCCTCTCAGGCGCGGCCAGGTCATGGTTCAGCTCGGACTCTTCCACGGCCTGTTGGGCAACCCCAGCCAGGCGCGGCAACTTGCCGCCGACGGCATGGCGCTGCTGCGCCTGGACGCCGATGCGGAGGTGCTGGCGCTGGGGCTCCTCCGGCAGGGCGCGATCGAGATGCAGAACGCGGCGTACGAGGCGGCGGAGCGGTCGCTCGATGAGGTGTTGCGCCTTGCCGAGATCATCCCCGATGCGACGCTCGCCACGACGATGGCGGCGCGGGCGATGTCCAATCTTGGGGCGATCCTGCACATCCGGGGCGATCTCGATGGCGCCGCCACCTGGCATGAGCACGCCCTGCAATCCAGCCGTGAGCTCGGCTACCTGCCAGGCATCGCTCGCGCGCTGTGTGACCTGGCCGATATCGCCCGGGATCGGGGCGATCACGCGGCATCGTTCACGTCCTATCGGCAGAGCCTGGCGGTGCTGGGCGAGCGGTCCGACCTGCGCGCCGTGGCGGACGCCCTGGTGGGCGTCGCCCTCGCCGTCGCGTCGTGGAACGAGCATGAGCGGGCGGCGCGGCTGCTCGGCGCGGCGGCCGGCCTTGCGGAGTCGCTCGGTATCCGGATCCACCTCCCCACTGACCGCGCCGCATACGACCTCGCGGTGCGGACCGTTCGCGAGGCGCTGGGCGAGCACCGCTTCGACCGCCACGTCGCGGCTGGCCACCGCCTCACGGTGTCCGAGGCGATCGCCGAGATGCTGGCGCTCTCGCCGCCGGTCGAAGCTAGTCCCACGCGGGAGGTGCCCGGCAGCCGGTTGTCACCGAGGGAGCGCGAGGTGCTGAGACTGCTCGCCGACGGTCTGCGGGACCGGGAGATCGCCGACGCGCTCTTCATCAGCGCCCGCACCGTCGAGGGGCACGTGACGCGCATTCTTGCCAAGCTGGACGTCCCGACCCGCGTCGCGGCGGCGCGAGCCGCTGTCGATCTCGGCATCGCTGGTCCGAATCGCTGACGTTGCCCCGAAGCAGGGCATGGCGAAAGGAGGATGAGGGGTGCTTGCCCGGTGAACGCGTATCAGAGACTGGAGGCAAACATGCCTGATCGACATCGCAAACGGCGAGATTCAGCGAGCGGTCGATTATTACGACGCGCTTGGCATCCTGACCCAGCTTGGGGTGCAACCGGCCTTCGCACCCGCGACGCCCGAGGCGACACCGACCCAGACCTGACGCAGGGGGCACGCCAGTACCGAGGCTGTCAGGCTCCCTGGACGTTGGAGGTGGTGACCTCCCGCAGCGCGATATCCTCGCGGCGCTGGATGCCATCGAACCTGATCCTGTCGGCGGCGGCGTAGGCACGACCCCGCGCGGCGGCGAGATCGTCGCCGATGCCGACCACCGTCAGCACCCGGCCGCCCGCCGTCACAAACTCGCCCGCGTCGTTCCGGGCGGTGCCGGCGTGGAAGAGGAGCACGTCGTCCATCGCGGCCGCGTCGTCGAGACCATGAATCACCTTGCCGGTGTCGTAGGCGCCCGGGTAGCCACCCGAGGCGAGCACCACGCCGACCGCCGACCGTTTTGAGCGGATCGGCTTCGATTCATCGAGGTGGCCGTGGGCGACAGCGTCCAGCAGCTCGCCGAGGTCGGCATCGAGGATCGGGATCACCACCTGGGTTTCGGGATCGCCGAAGCGGGCGTTGAACTCCAGCACCTTCGGCCCGTCCGCGGTCAGCATCAGCCCGGCGTAGAGCACCCCGCACATCGGCGCGTCGTGCTTGGCGAGCGCGCCTACCACCGGCTCGAGAATCGTGCGCTGGATTTCATCGAGCGTGCCGGCGTCGACGGCCGGCACCGGGCTGTATGCCCCCATGCCGCCGGTGTTCGGTCCGGTTTCGCCATCGTGGGCGCGTTTGTAGTCGCACGCTGGCACGAGTGGGCGAACCGTCGTGCCGTCGGTCAACGCCAGTACCGAGATTTCCATCCCGCTCATGCGCTCCTCGACTACCACGGTGGCGCCGGCATCGCCGAGTGCCTTGCCGGTGATCAACGCATCGAGCGCCTGGATCGCGTCGGCGGTGCTGTCGGCCACGACGACGCCCTTGCCGCCGGCGAGCCCGTCGGCCTTGATCACGACGCCGCCGTGCTCGTCGGCGAGATCGAAGATGGCATTGATCCCGTCGTCGCGAGTCTGTACCGCGACAGCCTGCGCGGTGGGCACGCCCGATTCGAGCATCAATTCCTTCGCCCACGCCTTGCTGCTCTCGATCCGCGTGGCGGCGGCCGAGGGTGATGCGACCGGGATGCCGGCGGCGGCGAAGCGGTCGGCCAACCCCGCGGCGAGGGGATCTTCCGGGCCGATCACGACGAGCGAAACCGCTTCGTCGCGGCCGAGGCGGACCAGCCGGTCATGGTCGGCGATGGCGATGTCGCGAGTCTCCGCGATCTCCGCGATACCGGCATTGCCAGGCGCGCAGATGACATGGTCGACCCGCTCGCTGCGGTTCAGGCCCCAGACGATGGCGTGCTCTCGCCCGCCCCCGCCGATCACGAGTACCCGCATTCCCAAGATGTGTTGCTCCCTGCGATATCGAGTGGTGCCGGGTCCCGTCCTGCTGTCAGGTGGACGGCTGATAGTGGAAGTAGGGTGCCAATCGGTCACCGGTTACGTCGCGTCTAATGATACCGGGCGTGTCACCCCTGGCGGGCACCGTATACTGAGACAACGCCGTCCTCGCGACGGCGACCTGTTCGATCCGCGCCCTGGCGCGACCTGACCACGATATCAGAGGGTGACTATTCATGTACGAGCTCAATCCGGCCGATACTCGCGTCTTCTTGTTCCACTCGGCGAGCGCGGCCAATGACCCGAGCGCGGCGATGGACAACGTCAACGCCTGGCTCGGCAAGGACCGCTCGACCTCGGCGTATTCCAACCTCAAGGTGCGCGATATCCGCGTGACCCCGGATGGCTCCGGCGGGGTCTACATCTCCGTCGTCTGCACGCTCGGACGCGTCAGCACCGGCACCGTCAGCAGCGCATCCCGCGGTCGGCGCGAGCAATTCGTCGACGACGAAGGCGCTGACGAGGCCTGATCCAGGTGCTCCGATGACCACTCCCGGCCTGATCCTGCTGATGAGCCCGGCTACCTACCGGGCGAGCGCGTTCCGGACCGCCGCCGAGCGCGCCGGTCTGCCGATCGTGACAGCATGGGACGCGCCGGATCGTCAGTTCGAATCGAGCGCCAGCACGCTGGCGCTCGATTTTCAGGATACCGACACCGCGACCGACCGTATCCTCGACTGGTCGCGAGCGCATCCGGAACTGCCGTTGCGCGGCGTGCTCGCGGTTGACGATCGCGGGGCCGAGCTTGCGGTGCAGGCGAGCGCGGCGCTTGGGTTGCCCCACAACGACCCGGCATCAACCATCGCCGCGCGCGACAAGTGGGCGATGCGGCGGGCGCTGGAGCGGGGCGGCGTGCCGGTGCCACGCTACGAGGCGGTGCCGGCCGCTACCGATCCGACAGCAATCGCCGACCGGCAGCAGTACCCAGTTGTCGTCAAGCCGACGCTGCTCTCCGGCAGCCGCGGCGTGATCCGCGCCGACGACCCCGCCGAGTTCACGCGAGCGTTCCTGCGCACCCGCCGAATCATCGAGCGGGCGGGGATGCCGGCTGCCGAGCACCCGATCCTGATCGAGCAGTACCTGTCTGGCCTCGAAGTGGCGCTGGAAGGGCTGCTGACCGGTGGCCGGCTGGAGACGCTGGCGCTCTTCGACAAGCCCGATCCGCTGGAGGGTCCCTTTTTCGAGGAGACGATCTACGTCACCCCGAGCGGCTTGCCGGAGGACATCCAGGCGGCGATCTCGGCGAACGTCGAGCGGTCGGCCGCCGCGGTCGGACTACGGACCGGGCCGGTGCACGCCGAGCTGCGGATCGATCTCGACCGGGACGACATCTGGATGATCGAGCTGGCGGGCCGGTCGATCGGCGGGCTGTGCGGCACGATTCTCGAATTCGGCACCGGCATGACGCTGGAGGAGATCATCCTGCGGCACGCGGCCGGGCTCGACCTGCCGTCGACGCGGCGATCCGGCGCCGGGGCCGGGGTGATGATGATCCCGATCCCGAAGGGCGGCATCCTGCGGGAGGTGACGGGGGTGGATGAGGCGCGTGCGGTGCCGGGTGTGACCGGGATCGAGATCACCGCGCCCTGCAACCAGCCGATCGTGCCGCTGCCAGAGGGGGAGAGTTACCTCGGCTTCATCTTCGCCGAGGGAGCCACCGCCGCAGACGCCGATCGCGCTCTTCGCGAAGCCCACGAGATGCTCGCCTTCCGCATCGACCCCATGATTCCCCTGGCGCGGGCCACCTGACGATCCGAATGGCGACGATCATGGCGTCACTGGCAGGCTCGTCCCTCCGTGGGCGGACTCTGGCCGGCACCAGCACCGATCACGACACGCAAGGATCGTTGTCATTTACTCGAGGATCATTGTCAGTTCGACCGGAGTGCCCGCAGGGCACGGAGCGGAGAAATCTCTTGCGTTCGCGGCGTCGATCTCCATTGCGCAGGAGATTTCTCGACTTCGCCCGCTGTGCGGGCTGCGCTCGAAATGACAGGATGTACTGGTGGCGGGAACGGGGCGTTGGTGGCATCGGCGCTTGCCCACCCACGGAGGGACGGGTCCGCCGGTGCTGGTATGAGGCGCGTTGTCTCCGACACGCAACGAAAAGGGCGGACCCCGGCTGAAGTCCGCCCGTGCTGTGTGTTGATGGGATTCGACTGGCCGCTACTTCCGTGCCGGAGCGCCGCCCTTGGTTGGCGCGGCGGATGGTGGTGACCATCCTTCGGGGAGCTGGGCGTTCTCGCCGAAGAAGAACTCTTCCATTTCCTTGCGGAGCAGGGCTCGCGTCTCGGGATCGGCGGGATTGAGACCGTAGTGGTTGATCATGATCGTCATGTGCGGCTTCCAGAGATCGTACCCTTCCTGGGAGACGTTCTCGTAGATTCGCTGGCCGAGCTCGCCCGGGAACGGCGGCTTTTCCAGCCCCGGGAGCTCCTTGCCGAGTTTGACGCAATTGACCATGCGAGGCATGCGCGGGTTCTCCATATCATTTTCGAGGCGTGCCGGCGCGGACCCGCGCCGGGTTCGCATCGAGTGTAGCAGAGGGGTTCCGCCATGCCGGTGAGCGGGCAACGCCCAGCAGAAGCGATCCCGACGCTGTGGTTCGGCATGCGCTGCGATTTCACTCGCGCGGCGATCGAGGGGGCACTCGCGGCCGGCGGCGTCGAGATTGTCGCCGTGGTGCTGCCGCGCGGCCCAAAGCCACTTGGGGCTGGCTGGCCGGCGCCGCCATTCGATCGCGGGTTGCACGAGCTCGGTGCGGTGGTCATCGAGGTCGATCGCATTGCCGGTGATGACCTCGCCGCAATCCTGGCGAAGATCCGGGAGCGGAAGGTCGCACTCGGGGTCGGCGCCTGCCTCCCGTGGAAGGTGCCGGCGGCGGTGCGGGACGCGCCTTCCGGCGGCGTTCTCAATATTCATCCCTCACTGCTGCCGGTGCTGCGTGGCCCGGAGCCGGTGTTTCACGCCTACCGGCTCGGCCTCGCCGAGAGTGGCGTCACGGTGCACGCCATGGACGACGGCTGGGACAGTGGCCCGGTGCTGGCGCAGGAGCGCGTCAAGATCCCCGACACCGGCCGGGCGGAGGCGTTCGAGGCCGACCTCGCCCGGCGCGGCGGCCAACTGCTGGCCGGGATCGCGCCTGGCTGGCTCGTCGGGACGGTCGCGGCGACGCCGCAGGATCACGCCGGGGCGTCGTGGGCGCCGGTCCCGTCGGAGGCCGATCGGGTCATCCCGGAAGCGCTGACGGTAGCGCAGGCGACCCGGTTCCTCGCGGCATGTGGGCCGCTGCTGGCGCGCGCCGAGGATGGCTTGCTCGTCCCGGTCAGCGACCCTCAGGGGAGCGTCGCGTCACCCTCGGGGCATGGTGGGATGGTGCGCATTCGGGTGCGAGATGGCGAGCTCGTATTGCGGCGAACGTTCGAGGGAACGAAACCCAATTGACATGGGGCCGCCGAATGTGCGATAAGCGCAGTGTCAGAACCCGCATCAGGCGATACGAACCATGGCTGGGGGTCATCGTCGAGCGATGCGAGGGGAACGACGCACTGGTCCGCTCCATGCGGGCACGAGCCAGTACTTGATCCGGGAGCGATGGATGGACGCCCCCGGATTTGGCTCGTCGCCGCACTGGCTGGCCGCCGAACCAGGGTCGGCGGGTGGCTGCTCCATCACCTAACGCACGATGCCGTGCCCGGGCGATCTCGACGCTTTTCGTTTCACTCGTGATCGCATTGGCTGCCATGTTCGCTTCCGTCCCCAGTGACGGCGGCGAATTGCTGGATATCCGGCGCGCCGGCATCGACCAAGGGGGGAACCGTTACCCATGTCCTTCGCATCGCTGATGGCCGACGCGGGCACCGGCAAGGCACGTCCTGACACGACGCGCACCGGCCTGTACCGCACGACCGCCATCGTCACGATTTTCGCCATGCTGTTCGGCGGGCTGTTGCTGATGCCGCAGGCGGCGTCGGCCGCTTCGGCGGTGACGACCGCCAGGTTGAATCTCCGTTCCGGGCCGAGCATCAACGATCCCGTAATCACGGTGATTCCTGACGGCGCGCAAATATCGGTCGATGGCGATGCCGAGGCCGGATACTACCCGGTTACCTACAACGGCACCTCCGGATACGCCGCCGTCGAGTGGATCCAGATCGGCGGCACCCCTGGCGGTGACACCGACCCAGGCACGACCAATCCGGAACCCGATCCGGGCAGCGGTACCGTTGGTGTCGGTGACTCGGCTACCGGCTCGGCCACCGTCACCGCGCGTCTCAACCTGCGGCAGGGGCCGGGTCTTGACTACGGCGTCATCACCGTCCTGCCCGTTGGTGCAACCGTGGAGCTGCGCGGCGAGCCGCAAAACGGCTACTACCCGCTCAGCTACAACGGCACCACGGGCTGGGCCGCGGCCGACTGGCTGAACGTCGGCTCCGCGCCGGCGCCCGATCCGGAGCCTGAACCCGATCCAGGGAATGGCAACGTCGGTGTGGGTGATACCGCCACCGGCTCGGCTACCGTTACCGCGCGATTGAACCTCCGCCAGGGGCCGGGCATCAACTATGCCGTCATCACGGTGTTGCCGGTTGGTGCGACGGTCGAGCTGCGCGGCGATCCGCAAAATGGCTACTACCCACTGAGCTACAACGGCACCACGGGCTGGGCGGCCGGTGACTGGCTCAACATTGGTGGCTCGACGCCGGCTCCAGACCCGGACCCGAGCCCCGATCCGGGGAGCGGTTCGGTCGGTGTTGGTGACACTGCCACCGGGTCGGCTACCGTCACGGAGCGGCTGAACCTCCGGCAGGGCCCGAGCATGAGCTACGCGGTTATCACCGTGATGCCGGTAGGCGCGACCGTCGAGCTGCGGGGTGAGCCGCAGAATGGCTACTATCCCCTCAGCTACAACGGCACCACCGGTTGGGCGGCTGGCGAGTGGCTCAATATGGGTGGCGCGACGCCTTCTCCGGACCCAGCCCCCGAACCAACGCCGAATCCGGGCGATGGCTCCGTCCCGGTCGGCAACACCGCGACTGGCAGCGCCACGGTGACGGAGCGGTTGAACCTGCGGCAGGGGCCAAGCACCAGTTATGCGGTCATCACCGTGATGCCGGTCGGAGCGACGGTGGAGCTTCGCGGCGATCCGCAGAATGGTTTCTACCCGCTCAGCTACAACGGCACGACCGGGTGGGCGGCCGGTGACTGGCTCAACATGGGCGGCTCGACGCCAGCGCCGGATCCGGATCCAGACCCGAGCCCAAATCCCGATCCGGGCGATGGCAGCCACCCGCAGTACCTCTACACCGAGCAATCGGTGAACATGCGCAGCGGGCCGGGCACCAATTACGGGATCGTGACGACAGTGGCGCCGAAGACGCGAGTCACGATTACCGGGCCGATGCAGAACGGCTGGTATCCGGTGACCTGGGCGGGCCGCTCGGGGTACATGAGCGCTGACCTCCTGGTAGCGTCACTCAGCACGACGTACCCGCCCGACAAGCAGTGGATCGTCGACATCATCTACGCCGCCGCCGATCGCTACGGCCAGCCGCGCGAGGACATGCTGCGGGTGGCGACGTGCGAGTCGGCACTCGATCCGAACGCGGTGAACGCCTCCAGCGGCGCCAGCGGGTTGTTCCAGTTCATGCCGAGCACGTGGCAGACGACCCCGTACGCTGATCAGGACATCTTCGACCCGACGGCGAACGCCAATGCCGCCGCGTGGATGTGGTCCGTCGGCCGGCGTGGTGAGTGGAGCTGCCAGTAGCGCACTGGTCACAACCGATCAGGCAAGACGACACCCCCGGAGTTAT
>CBFGRG010000038.1:0-12880 GCA_965651105.1 uncultured bacterium
GGCCGGGGGCTTCGACGTCACGATTTGGCGCTGACAGCGAGCTAGGCCGCCTTGCCAGACTTGCCGAGCGTGCGCATGCACCGCGTGCACACATTCAACCGAAGGCTCACGCCGTCGATCGTGATTCGCTTGCGCTGCACGTTCGGACGAAAGTCACGGTTCGTCTTCTTGTGCGAGAAGCTCACGTTGTTGCCGAACGCCTTGGTCTTGCCACAAATATCACACTTCCCGGCCACGATCGTACTCCCTCTGTCGCCGTTGTGGTTGGTCGATATCGCGTCGGGCCAATACTGACGATCGAGCCGGGCCCGGACACATGCATTGGTTGAGCGTCGCGCACTGGATGCGCCGGCACGCACGAAGACGGCGCCGTTCAGAAACGACGCAACTCCGATCACCTATCGTACCATTAGGCACTGGGGCGCGCCAGCCGCGATTATCGGCGCCGGCGCCGCCCGTGTGCAGTCGCAACCATCACCTGGCGCCCGCGCCGCGCGAGCAGGGAGTACCGCACCAGATGAACAGTCAGGGGTCCAGCGCCGGAGGCCAGGTCGAAATCTCCGATCAGGCCATCATCGCCGTCATCCACGATGCTGTCCTGTCCAGTTACGGCATCGTCGACATGGCGCCGCGCTCCTTCCGCTCCGCGATCGGCAAGCGGCTCGGTATCTCGTCGAGCCACCGCGGCATCGGCATCACCGTCGATGGGGACACGGTGACGATCGATCTCTCGGTCGTCGTGCAATACGGCACTCCCATCTTCACCGTCGCCACCAACGCCATGAAAGCCGTCAAGTTTCGCGTCGAGGAGATCCTCGGCATGCGGGTCGACCGGGTCAACATCAATGTCGATGGACTGCGGGTCGGCGAATCCAAAGGGAGGGGACAGTGATCGCCACCGCACCGTCCCAGGCGCTCTGGTCGGGCAGGGCCATGCGAGACGCATTTGCCTTCGCCACCACCTGGCTGCAACACCACCGCGACCGCGTCAATGCCCTGAACGTCTTCCCGGTCCCTGACGGCGACACCGGCACCAATATGTCGCTCACCATGTCCGGCGCGATGGAGGCGATCGACGACCTTCCAGCCGACGCCTCCGCGAGCGATGTCGCCCAGCGACTCGCCTATGGCGCGCTGATGGGGGCGCGCGGCAATTCGGGCGTGATCCTCTCACAGGTCTTCCGCGGCTTCGCGAACGGCATTGGCGACGCGAGCCAGATCGACGGGCGCGACTTCGCCCGCGCGCTCGAAGGCGCTCGCGAAACGGCTTACAAGGCGGTGATGCGCCCCGTCGAGGGAACGATGCTGACCGTGGTCCGCGCCGCCGCCGAAGCAGCCCGGACCGCGAGCGAAACCGAGCCGGGTATCACCGATGTCCTGGACGCCGCGCTCCACGGCGCCCGGATCGCGCTCGAGCGCACGCCTGAACAGCTCGATATTCTCCGTCAGGCTGGCGTGGTCGACGCTGGCGGCCAGGGTGTCGTCTACATCCTGGAAGGAATGCTCAAGAGCGCGACCGGTGACACCGAGCTCCCCTCCAGCGCCGCAATCGATGGGGACATCGGCGGCGACATGGCATTTCTCGACGAGGTCGAAGAGCTCCACGGCGAAGACGCCTTCGGGTACTGCACCAACTTCATGGTGTTCGGCGAAGGCATCGACCCCGAGCACGAGCGCGAGACCATCGCCGCGATGGGCCAATCGGCCGTCATTGTCGGCACCGACACGATGCTGAAGGTGCATATCCACGTGCTCAACCCCGGCGAGGTGCTGACCTACGCCCTCTCGCTCGGCGACCTCGACCAGATCAAGATCGACAACATGAGCAGGCAGACCGAAGCGCTCTCGGGACAGCGAGCCGCCGCAACCGCGACGCCGGAGATCGACGAAGCCGACCGTGTGCACGGCTCGCTCGGCATCATCGCCGTCGCCGCCGGTGAGGGCATCTCCAACGCGCTGCTCTCGCTCGGCGTGACCCGCATCGTCGAGGGCGGGCAAACCATGAACCCAAGCACCCAGGAGCTGCTCGCCGCGGTTGAGGATTCGCCCGCGACCGAGCTGATCGTGCTGCCGAACAACAAGAACATCCTCATGTCGGCCAGCCAGGTGCCCGAGCTGACATCGAAAGACGTGCGGATCGTGCCCTCCCGCTCGATCCCGGCGGCGCTCAATGCGCTCACTGCGTTCAACACCGACCTCTCGCTGGACGCCAACGTCGCCGAGATGACCGACGCGATGGCCGACACAATCGCCGTGGCCGTCACCCGAGCCGTGCGAGATGTCGAGCTCAACGGCGTCACGGTCGGCCAGGGTCAGGCGATCGGGCTGATCAACGACGACCTGAAGACATCGGGCGACGACGATCTCGAGGTCGCCCTGCGGACGCTGGAGGAAGCCGGCGTCGACGACCCCGAGCTGCTCACGGTCTTCGTGGGCCGGGATGTCGATCCAGACGATGCAAGTCGGCTGGAGGAAGCGCTGGCAGAGCGGTGGCCTGATGCAGAAATCGAGATGCACGAGGGCGGGCAGCCGCACTACCGCTACATCATCTCGGCGGAATGACCCACCGGACGGCTTCCGGCCCGACTGACCCACGGAGGGACCTCCATGGCTGACACCACGCGCGTAGCCATCGTCACCGATAGCACCGCGGACCTGCCCGCCGACTATCGCGACCGACATGGCATCACGATGGTGCCACTCAACGTGCACCTCGGCGACCAGACCTGGCGCGACCAGGTCGACCTGACCACGCCGCATTTCATGGAAATGCTCGCCGAAAGCGACCAGTTTCCCACCACATCGCAGCCATCCGCCGGGGTTTTCGAGCAGGTGTTTCGTGAGCTCGCGGAGACACACGACGAAATCGTCTGCGTGCTGATTTCGTCCCGCCTCAGCGGCACGGTGCAATCGGCACAGATCGCCGCCACCGCCGTCGCGGATACGATCCACGTCGAGGTGGTCGATTCGCTCAACGCCTCACTCGGGTGTGGATTCCAGGCGATGCACGCGCAGCGGCTTGCCGACGCCGGCGAGCGCGCCGAGGCGATCGCGACGACATTGCGTACCCAGTCCAACCGGTACCACGCCATCTTCTTCGTCGAAACGCTCGACCACATCCGGCGCGGCGGGCGCATCGGCAAGGCGGCATCGCTCGTCGGCTCCATGCTCAAGCTCAAACCGCTGCTGCGCATCGATGAGGGCCAGGTTGTCCCATTCGAGCGAACCCGCACCCGCCGCAAGGCAATCGAGGCGCTGGTAGAATTCGCCGAGAACCTGTCCGGCATCGAACGTATCGGCGTGCTGCACAACACCACGCCCGACGATGCCGAGGCGCTGTATGCCCGAGTCGCGCCTCTCGCCCGCCATCGGACGGAAGTCCCCATCGCCCTGGTCGGGCCGGTGCTTGGCACACACGTCGGTCCCGGCACGCTGGGGCTCGCGATCGAGGTCGCCGCCAGTGAGTAACAACGACCAACAGGTAACTGTCGTCACCGACTCCACCGCCGATGTTCCGCCCGACCTGGCCCACCACCTGGGCATCATCACGGTGCCGCTGCGCATCAACTTCGGCGAGGAGAGCTTCCGGGACCAGATCGACCTGACAACCGACGAGCTGATTCGCCGGATGGACGGCGCACCCGCACTGCCAACAACCTCCCAGCCGACACCGGCCGAGTTCGCGGCGACGTTCCAGGAGCAGGTCGATGCCGGGCGCGATGTCGTCTGCGTGACCATCGGCGGCCAGCTGTCCGGAACCTACCGCGCCGCGTTGAGCGCCGCCGAGCAGGTTGACCCGGATCGCGTCACGGTGATCGACGGAGCGACCACGACGATGCACCTCGGGTGGACCGTGATCGAGGGGGCACGCGCCGCCCGCACGGGCGCCGACCGGGAGCAAGTCGCGGCGGCGGTGCGCGATGCGCAGGAGCGCGCCAACCTCTTCGTGGTGTTGAAGACGCTCGACTACGTCTACAAGGGCGGCCGAATCGGAAAGGTCGGCCAGCTTGTCGGCTCGGCGCTCAACATCAAGCCAATCATCTCCGTACGCGACGGTCGGGTGACCGCCGTCGAGCGCGTGCGGACCTGGAAGAAGGCGATCAGGCGAATCGTTGAGCTGACACAGGCCCAGGGCGACCTCTCGGATATCATGGTGCTGTATGTCGACGATCGCTCGGATGCCGATGCGGTGCTCGCGGAGCTCCGCCAGCAATTCCCCGACGCGAATGTCGAAAGTACCCGCGCTGGCGCGGTGATCACCACCCACGTCGGTCCGGGCGCGATCGGGGTCGCGACGCTCCGCCGCGCCTGATCCGCAGCCACGGCCGCCTCGCCCGCACGGGAAGCAGCGGTTGCCACCCGTCACATCAGCCAAGGAGTCCCTTCGACGTGGCGTCACGCTCGGCGCAGTCTCAACCACGGCCGGCACGGGCCGAATCACAGATTGAACGGACGCTCCAGGCGCTCCGGACACTGTGGGCTGCCCGAAACTCGGATCCATCCCTCGTGCGGGAAGCGATCGCGGCCTATCGCGAGCTGATCCCGGCGACCGCCGCGACGCATGAGATCGAGGCGACACTCGAGCGTGGAATTGCCCGGCTGGAACGGCTGCCCGCCGAGCTCGACGAGCGCCGGGCGACGGTCGAACAGCTCGCCGCGGAGCTCAAGGCGCTGCGCCCCCGGCTGGGATTGCTGGAACCGGCCACCGAGATGGGCGTGCTCAACATTGCCGCCGGCGAGAGGCGCGCCGGACGCAATCCGAAGCGCAAGCCACGCCAAACCGCACCGCAGGCGCAGCTACCGGTCGATGCCGCCGTCACCGAGCTCAATGGTGTTGGCTCGAAACAGGCCGAGCTGCTGGAGAAGCTCGGTGTGACCGCCGTCAGCGACCTGCTCGCGCTGTCGCCGCGACGCTACGTTGACTACCGCAACCCGATCCAGATCGGCAGCCACCTCGATTACAGCGGCGATGTGCTGGTGCGCGGCACGATCAGCGACATCCGCGAACACCGCACCCGTCGCGGGCCGGGGCGCACCACAATGCTGCTCGATGACGGCACCGGCCAGCTCATGCTGACGTTTTTCAGCCCCTACATCGCGCGGCAGATTCGCGAGGGCAGCGAGATCTACGCCGCCGGCACGGTCGAGCGCGGATTTGGCCGGCTGCAAATGACCTCGCCCGAGTGGGAACACATCGGCGGTCCGGGTGTGGCGCTCGATCACCTGGTGCCGGTCTACCCGCTCACCAAGGGACTCCACCAGCGAACCATGCGCAAGCTGACGCGACAGGCGCTGGATGCAACTCGGCCGAACCTCGTCGACTGGCTCGCCGATATTCGTGAATACATCGACGATGTCGTTTGGGAGCGCATGCCGTCACTCGAGACGGCCTATGAGCAGCTCCACTACCCGGCCGACCACCACGCCGCCACGGCCGCCGCGCGTCGATTGACGCTGGAGCGACTGATCCTGCTCCAGCTCGGCCTCGTCAAGCGACGGGTCGAGCAGACCGCCACGCCGGGTACCGCGTTCACGCTCGACCGTGACCGGCTCGATGCCTTCATCGCCGGACTGCCCTTCACGCTCACCGGAGCGCAGCAACGCGCGCTTGACGAGATCACCGGCGACGTGACCCGGCCGCATGCGATGACACGTTTGCTGCAAGGGGATGTTGGCTCGGGCAAGACCGTCGTCGCTGCGGCGATAGCGCTGGTGGCAATGACGAGCGGCTATCAGACGGCGGTGATGGCGCCGACCGAGATTCTCGCCGAGCAGCACTTCCGCAGCCTCACCGGGCTGTATTCGGCCCTGCCGGAAGACCAGCGACCGAAGGTGGCGCTGCTGACCGGGTCGACCCGGGCCAGGGACCGTCGCGAGCTGCTGGCGCAGCTTGTCGAAGGCGAGATCGACCTGCTCGTCGGCACCCACGCGCTGATCCAGGACGATGTCATCTTCAGCTCGCTCGGCATGGTGATCATCGACGAGCAACACCGATTCGGCGTCCGCCAGCGCAGCCAGCTCGCCGCCAAGTCGCACGGCACCCTTCCGCACCTGCTCTCGATGACGGCCACACCGATCCCGCGAACGCTCAACCTGGTGCTCTACGGTGACATGAACGTCTCGGTGATCGACGAGCGGCCCCCGGGACGCATCCCGATCGAGACGCGGCGTTATATCGGCAACGAGCGCGCGAAGGCATACGAACTCGTGCGAGCGGAGGTCGCGAAGGGCCACCAGGTCTTCGTGATCTGCCCGCTGGTCGAGGCGTCAGAGTCCGTCGAAGCGAAAGCCGCGGTCGATGAAGCGGAGCGGCTGCAGAAGCATATCTTCCCGGAGCTGAAGGTCGACGTGCTGCACGGCCGAATGTCGAGCAAGCAAAAGGACGCGGTGATGACCGCGTTCCGCGACCGGGAGTTCGACATCCTCGTTTCGACGTCGGTGATCGAGGTCGGCATCGACATTCCGAACGCGACGGTGATGATGATCGAGGGAGCCGACCGGTTCGGGCTCAGCCAGCTCCACCAGTTCCGGGGCCGCGTCGGCCGCGGCGGCAACAAGAGCTACTGCCTGTTGCTGGCGGACGCCATCTCACCGGATGGGGAGATGCGGCTGGATACGATGGTCGCGACCGACGACGGATTCGCGCTGGCGCAGACCGATCTCGAGCTGCGCGGCCCGGGCGACTTCCTCGGCGGTACCCGCCAGAGCGGACTTCCCGATCTCGGCTTCCTGGTCAACGCCTTCGACACGCGGCTGCTGGACATTGCGCGATCCACGGCCGAGGCGGTGCTGGCCGAGCACGACGACATCACCTGGCAGGCGTTCCCGCATCTCTACCCGCAGTTCCGGGCGTTCTGGGCGACCGCCAGCACACCCGACGAAGGCAAGTCGTAGGGATCGACACACCGTCGGTCTCCCCGCGCCGAACGAGCGCTCACCATCGAGGTACCACCATGCGCGTGATTTCGGGATCGGCCCGCGGCCGGCGGCTGAAAGGCCCACCCTCGCACGACACCCGGCCGATGGCCGACAAGATCAAGGGCGCGCTGTTCAACGCGCTCGCCTCGCTCGATGTGCAGCCCGAGCGCGTGCTCGATCTCTACGCCGGCACCGGCAACATCGGCATCGAGGCGCTCTCCCGCGGCGCGTCCTGGGCCGATTTCGTCGACAAGGGTCGCGATCAGGTCAAGGTCATCCGTGACAATCTCCGCACGACCGGGTTCGACGACCGCGCGCGCGTCCACAAGATGGGGGTCGGGCAGTACATCGCCACCAGTGGTGCCGCGCCCTACGACTTCATCATCGTCGACCCACCATACGCAGATCCGGACATTCTCAAGACGCTCGAATCGATCGCTGCGAGCCAGTTGGTACAATCTGGCACAATTGTGGTGATCGGGCATTGGCCGCGCCTCGACATGCCAGAGCGTATCGGCCGGCTGGAATGCCTGAGAAACCGTTGCCACGGCGACAGCTGCTTCTCGATTTACGAGATGGTTGACGTCGCGGCGCCTTCGGGGGAAGGGGACACAACAACACTATGAGGCTCGCCGTCTATCCGGGCAGTTTTGACCCGATCACGAACGGACATATGGATGTTGCCCTGCGGGCGGCGAGATTGTTCGACCGGCTGGTCGTCTCGATCTACAGCGGCACGACCAAGCCCAACGCGCTCTTCGAGACCGACGAGCGCATCACCCTCGCCCGCGAGGCGCTCGCCAATTGCGGAGATCCGAACGCCGCCAACATCCAGGTCGCGACCTTCTCGGGGCTCGCCGTCGAGCATGCCCGGGAGATCGGCGCCGGCTGGATCGTGCGAGGCCTGCGCGCCGTCTCCGACTTTGAGTACGAGTTCAAGTACGCTCACATGAACGCCCACCTCGACCCCGAGATCGAGGTGGTCTGCCTGATGACGTCGTCGAAGCACTCGTTCATCAGCTCCAGCTTCATCCGCGAGGTCGCCTCGCTTGGCGGACAGGTCGACGGGCTGGTGCCCCCCAATGTCGTCGAGGCCGTGCACCGGCGCGTCAGCCAGCTGAACCACCCGCTCCCCGCCCACGGCATGGCCTGACCCGACCCGCAGCAGAAACGGATGCGCACCGATGGACGACAACAGCAGCCTGCCCCCGAACCAGGACGGCGCCGTCGATATGCTCTGGCTTGTCGACCGCCTGGAAGAGATGGTCAGCCTCGGCAAGCGCGTGCCGTTCAGCACCCGCGTGATGGTCGAGGAGGAGGAATTCCTCCAGCTCGTCGACCAGCTCCGGGTGGCGGTGCCGAACGAGATCCGTCAGGCGCAGCGGGTGATCAAGCAACGCGAGCGCATCATCGGTGAGGCGCAGGACGAGGCTGCGGAAATCATCGACAGAGCCCACGCCGAAGCCGACCGGCTCGTCTCCCAGAGCGCGCTGCTGACCGAGGCGCGACAACGGGGCGAGGAAATCCTGCGGCGCGCCGAGGAAGAGCAGCAGCGCACCAAGGGCGAGCTGGACGTCTATGTCCTCAGCCAGGCGCAACTGCTCGAGGATGCGATCGACCGGGGGCTCGCTGTCATTCGCGAGGCCGCCGAGGACACTCTCGACGCGCTCGGTGACCTCAAGGCCGAAGTCACGCGCCCGCATGGACGAGACTGATTTCTCACGTTGGCCCGCGATTGCCGTTGTTTCCTTCAGGGACCCTCTGAGCGCACGACGCAACCACTTGACAAGCTGACCCGGAGGCTGAGATGCCCCCTGTCATCACGGTCGAGCACCTGACCAAGCGGTATGGCAACACCGTCGCCGTCGAGGACATCTCGTTCACCGTCGAAGAGGGCGAGATTTTCGGCGTGATCGGCCCGAACGGCGCCGGCAAGACCACGACGGTCGAGTGCGTTCAGGGCATGCGCCGCGCGGACGGCGGATCGATGCGGGTGCTGGGTCTCGACCCCATGACCCAGGCCAACGCGCTGCGCCGGCGGATCGGTTCGCAGTTTCAGCAGTCCGCCCTGCCCGATCGGCTCCGCGTCGCCGAGGCGCTCGGCCTCTTCGCTTCCTTCACCCCACACCCAATCGCACCCGACACGCTGATCGAGCAGTGGGGACTCACCGAGCGTCGGAACGCCGCGTTCGGCGATCTCTCAGGCGGGCAGCGCCAGCGCCTGTTCATCGCGCTCGCGTTCATCAACGATCCGGAGGTAGTGATCCTCGACGAGCTGACCCAGGGACTCGATCCGCAGGCCCGCCGCGCGACATGGGACCTGGTCCGGGAGATCCGCGCGCGAGGCAAGACGGTCGTCCTGGTGACCCACTTCATGGACGAGGCCGAGGAGCTGTGCGATCGCGTCGCGGTCATCGATCGCGGACGGGTGGTCGGGCTCGACACGCCGCAGGGGTTGATCGATCAGCTCGAGATTCCCGTGAGCGTCCGGTTCTCCACCGATGCGACCGAGCTGCCCGATCTCGCATCGATCACCGGCGTCAGCGATGTCCAGCGCCAGGGTCGCCACGTCACGGTCACCGGCACAGGGCCGGTGCTGGCGCTGACCGCGGCGGCCCTCGTCGAGCGCGGCATCCTGCCGGTCGACCTCCGCGCCGATCGGCCGACGCTGGAAGACGCCTTCATCGCGCTGACCGGCCGGTCGATCCGGGATTGAGGAGGCTGGAATGCGCGGTTTCCTGAAACTGGCCTGGACCGAGCTCAAGCTGTTCTTGCGTGACCCCTTCGCGACCGTATTCGCGTTGGGCCTGCCACTGATCATGCTCATGCTGCTGGCGGCGGTGTTCGGCGATACCCCGGAAACCGACATGATGAACGGCCAGCCGGTATTTCGCGGCGTTCCCGGCGACGACTACTACGTTCCCGCATCGGTCGCGGTCGTCGTCGCGGCGATCGGGCTGCTGATCCTCCCGACCCACCTCGCTGGCTATCGCGAGCACGGCGTTCTCCGCCGATTTCGGGCGTCGTCGGTCCCGACGTGGGCGCTGCTGGCGTCACAGTTCATGGTCGCGCTCCTCATCACCTTCGCCGGCAGCCTCATCATGGTCGCGATCGCGACCCCAATTTACGACACGATGCTGCCCGAGGACTGGCTCGGCGTGATCGTCGCGATGCTGATCTCGATCCTCGCCTTCGCCGCGATCGGATTCGCCCTTGCCGCGTTCTTCCCCAGCTCCCGGGCGGCTCAGGGTATCGGACTGATCCTCTTCTTCGTCGTCTGGCTGATCTCGGGCGCGGCGCCGCCGAGAGCAGTCCTGCCTGAAACGGTCCGGGACGCCGGCGAGCTCAACCCCCTGACGCACGTCGTGATCGCTATCCAGGATCCGTGGTTCGGCTACGGCTGGAACGGCGAGAAACTGCTGATCCTCGCCGGCGTGGCGCTCGTGGCTTCGGCGATCGGTGTCTGGCGCTTCGCGTGGGACTGATGCACAGCACCGGCTTTTCGGACACCAGGTATCGGTACGGTACACTCAGCCCCAATACGCATTTCAGTTGACGCACTGCGAGACGCAGGCATCGCGACACGATTGCCTGCCCATCGTGACGCATCGGAGGCAAACATGACCGAAGCATTCATCTCCGGCCTGCTCGACCGATTCCAGCGCGGGGAGATCAGCCGCCGTGCCTTCATCCGGGGCGCCGTCGCCGCGGGTCTCTCCGCCGGCAGCGCAGCCATGCTCGCCGGGAGCGTCGGCGCGCAATCGACACCGGCCGCGAGCCCGGTATCCGGCGGTGGCACGAGCTCGATCTCCCGCGACGAGTACCTGGCGCAGCTTCGTGACGAGTTCGGCTGGGAAGAACCGGGAAGCACCGGCGGCCAGGTCATCATGATCAACACCGGCGACATCCAGACGCTCAATCCCAACATTGCTTCGGACATCGCCTCCTCGCACATCCACTACCAGACCTTCAGCCGGCTCTGTTTCGACAGCGCCATCGATGGCTCGCAGCGCCCCGACCTTGCCGATTCGTGGGATGTCTCCGATGACGGTCTCGTCTACACCTTCCACCTGAATCCGGATGCTCGCTTCCATGACGGCGAGCCAGTCACGGCCGAGGATGTCGTCTTCTCGTTCGATTCGGTCCTCGACGAGACCAGCCTCAGCGTTCGCCGCTCCGACCTGCTGCAGGTGGTCGACAGCTACCGGGCCGTCGACGATCACACCTTTGAAATGACGGCGAAGGATACCTTCGCGACCACGCTCATCAAGAGTGCGAAGCTCGTCGCGATCGTGCCGAAGCACATCTGGGAACCGATCCCGTTCGCCGACTGGGGCAGCGCGCCCGGCTCGACCGGATCGGACCCCGCGCAGGTGGTCGGATCGGGCCCGTTCAAGTTCAGCGAGTGGGTCGAAAACGACCATGTCTCGATCGTACGAAACGACGACTACTTCGTGCCCGAGATGGTGCCGACGATCGACACCTTCACCCTCCGCGTGACACCGGAGGCATCGTCAGCGCTGCAGACGCTGATCACCGGGGAGACGGATATCGCCGAGGTGCCGACGCCGCAGGTGGAAACGCTCCAGGAAGGCAATCCGGAGCTGACCATCACCGCGTACGACACCACGAAGTTCAGCTACCTCGGGTTCAACATGGATCCCGAGCGGTCGCCATTGTTCGTCGACATCCCCGTCCGGCAGGCGATGATGCACGCCCTCGACCGCGAGCTGGTGGCCGAAGAGATCCTGATGGGCTACAGCATCCGAGCTGACGGCACCCAGACGCCGCTTTCCAGCGCGTACGACCCCTCGCAAACTACGACAATCTACGATTACGATCCGGACCTGGCGCGGCAACTGCTGGACGAGGCCGGCTGGGTCGAGGGCGACGACGGCGTGCGCGAGAAGGACGGCGAGCGCTTCAGCTTCGAGCTGCTGTTCCAGCAGGGGCAGCAGAGCTACGAGCAGATGGTGACCTACTTCCAGCAGGCCTGGGGCGAGATCGGTATCGAGATGAACCCCGTGGAGCAGCCGATCACGACGCTGCTCGACAGTGCCAACGCCCGCACCTTCCAGGCACTGCTGCTCGACTTCGTCTGGTTCGTCGACGGCGACCAGGGCTCGCTCTTCCGCTGCGACGCACTGCCGCCGAACGGCTTCAACCAGGTTGGTTACTGCAACGAGGAGTTCGACCGGCTCAACGACGAGCAGCTGCTGGAGCTGGATGTCGACCGGCGGAACCAATTGCTGATCGACCAGAGCAACATCGCGAACGACGAGGTTGCGATCGGGATGCTCTTCTTCGACCAGGCGATCGTCGCGAATCAGCCCCGACTGCACAACTACCGGCCCAACGGCTACGGGTTGCTCGCTTCGTTGCCATTCGTCTGGGTCGAGGAGTAGGCTCCTCGCGCCTCGCCAAAGAAATCACGAGGCCGCCTGGCCGCGCACAACGCGGCCCGGCGGCTTTCGTTGTCCCCTCACACCCACCCGACACGGCGACCCGTGACGAACTGGCACGATATTGTGATGTTCCCGACCGGGTTCTGACGCTCATGCCACCTCGTTCTTCCTACCATCATGGCAGAGGCAGCGGCGTCCGCCACCGCCTGCTGCCGAAGCTCCCTGACGGTGGCGGGAGTGTAGAACAGGAGGGTCGAGATGATCCTTCGACGCGCCCATCAACGCGTGCCATTCGTTCCCCTGGTCCTGGCACTCGTCGCCATGCTGGTAGCGCCATTGGCCGGCACCATCGCTGCGCCGAACACCCACCTCGTGGCAACACAAGAGGTCGTGGTCGCCACCGGCGTGCTCAACGTCCGCTCCGGCCCTGGCCTCGACCACCCCGTCACCCGGGCCGTGTACCGAGGTGAGGTCTACTACACCGGCGGCGAAGGGACACCGGCGGACGGCTACACGTGGTCGACGCTGCTGACCGCCGACGAGGTCCTCCTCGGCTG
>CBFGRG010000039.1:0-12744 GCA_965651105.1 uncultured bacterium
TGCCGGCTGACACGCCGCATCCCGGTGGCTATCCGGGGCAGCCGTGGGGCGCGAATGACGGTTTGGTGCCGGATTGGCAGGCGGTCGCCACCGCGTGGGATGGCGTGCATCTGACGCTGTGGGGGTTCCTGACCGCGACGCAAACGCGGGTGAGGTCCGAGGCGGGCTGGTCGGAGCTGTGGAGCTGGGAGGGCGAGCAGACGGTGTGGCTGCGGTGGGTGTTCGAATCCGTCGAGCCGATGTCGCCGCTGGAACCGCCGCGCCGGATGCAGTTCGACCAGTGGGTTTTTCCGCTGCCGCTCGACTTCGTCCGGCACCGACGCCACGGCACCAGGTAGAACCGGACCATTGCGGTTCTCGGAACAGGTGGGGCATCTGGCGAAGGCACATCCCCCAACATCGTCATGCATAGCCCGGGTTGGGGGTTGGGCGATGGACTGGTACGCGCATCCGCACATCGGCGGATTGCGATAGGGGCGACGGTTTGGCACAATGGGAGATGTTGCGGATGCTGACGTCCGCCTGTTTTGCGTTGTCTTTCGCTCAGGACCGCCAGTCACCATGTGTGCTCGCATCGCCGATCTGCCACACCTGACCTGGAGCCGTCACCTCGCCATGTCCCATGGCGGGCAGGCCGCTGCTGCGCCGGCGACCTGGTGCCCGGCTGCCGCCCAGGTCGCCTGATCTTTCCCCGGCGCCGCAGGCTCGTCCGCGCAGATCGACCCACGGAGTCCACATCATGACCGATTTGAATATCCCCTGGCAGTCCGGCGAGGACATTCGCCGGAAGTTCGTCGAGTTCTTCGAGCAGCGTGACCACCTGCACTATCCCAGCTCGTCGCTGATCCCCCACAACGACAAGACCGTGCTGCTGACCACCGCCGGCATGCAGCAGATGATCCCGTTCTTCCTCGGCCTCGAAACCCCGCCACACAACCGCCTTGTCACCGTCCAGAAGTGCTTCCGCACGCCGGATATCGACGAGGTCGGCGACGAGCGCCACTCGACCTTCTTCTTCATGCTCGGCAACTTCTCCATCCGCGACTACTTCAAGGCGGAGTCGCTGGCGTGGACGTGGGAGTTCTTCACCGAGTGGATGCACATCCCCGCCGAGCGGCTCTACCCGACGGTTCACCCGGACGACGAGGAGTCGTACGCGATCTGGCGCGACCAGATCGGCGTGCCGGAAGAGCGCATCTACAAGCTGGAGGACAACTGGTGGCGGGCTGGACCGACCGGCCCCAACGGCCCCGACTCCGAGGTCTACGTCGATCGCGGCGCGCATCTCGGCTGCGGCGAGGAGACCTGCGCGCCCGGCTGCGAGTGCGAGCGCTTCCTCGAGGTCTGGAACAACGTCTTCATGGAGTTCAACACGACGCCCGACGGCACCACCACGCCGTTGCCGAAGCCCTCGGTCGATACCGGCATGGGACTCGAGCGGCTGGTGATGCTCGCGCAGGGCGGGCGCACCATGTACGACACCGACCTCTTCCAGCCGATCATCCAGAAGGCGGCGAGCATGGCCGGCGTTCGGTACGATCGCGATCCGCAGACCGACAAGGCCCTGCGCGTGATTACCGACCACCTCCGCGGCGCGACATTCCTCGTCGCCGACGGTGTGCTGCCGGGCAACGAGGGACGGGCCTACGTGCTGCGCCGTGTCGTGCGGCGGGCGGTGCGCCACGCGCGCCTGATCGGGCTCGACGGGCCGTTCGTGGGCGAGATCGCCGACCTCGTGATCGAGATGTACGGCAAGAACAACCCCGAGCTGGTCGAGCGCCGTGGTCAGATCATCAGGACGCTCGCGCATGAGGAGGAGAGCTTCGGCAAGACGCTCCAGTCGGGCATCAACCGGCTTCAGGCGCTCACCGACCAGCTGCGGGAGCGCGGCGAGACGACGATCCCCGGCGACGAGGTGTTTCGGCTTTACGATACCTATGGCTTCCCCTACGACCTCACCGTCGAGCTGGCCGAGGAGGAAGGGTTGCGGGTCGATAGCGCCGGGTTCGCGGCGGCGATGGAGCGCCAGCGGGAGGCCAGCCGCAGCGGCGCGAACTTCCGCGATACCAGCCGTGACCTCGCGGACGTCTACGCCAGCATCAGCCCGCGCACCGAGTTCGTCGGCTACACCGAGACCAGGGCCGACGGGACGGTGGTTGCGCTGCTGAGCGGCGATGGCACGCTGGAGCAGGCGGAATCCGGGCAGCAGATCGCGGTGGTGCTCGATCGCACGCCGTTTTACGGCGAATCGGGCGGCCAGGTCGGGGACAGTGGCGAGATTCGCACCGAAACCGGTCGGATCAACATCGACGACACGCACAAGCCGGCGCCGGACCTCTACGTGCACATCGGCACGGTGATCGAGGGGTTCGTGACCGTTGGCGATGCGGCGACCGCGCAGATCGACAGCGAGCGCCGGCAGGAGATTCGACGCAACCACACCGCGACGCACCTGTTGCACAAGGCGTTGCGGCAGGTCGTCGGTGAGGACACCCGCCAGGCGGGCTCGCTGGTCGCGCCGGACCGGCTGCGCTTCGACTTCACCGCGCTGGAGCCGGTCAGCGACAACCAGCTCCGCACGATCGCGGAAATCGTCAACCGGCAGGTGATCAGCGACACACCGGTCGAGACCGAGGTGCTGCCCTTCCGCGAAGCAGTCGAGCAGGGCGCGGTGGCGCTCTTCGGCGAGAAGTATGGCGACATGGTGCGGGTCGTCTCGATCGACACCTTCTCGAAGGAGCTGTGCGGCGGCACGCACGTGCGCAACACCGGCGAGATCGGGCCGTTCGTGATTACGTCCGAAAGCAGCGTGGCCTCTGGTGTCCGCCGCATCGAGGCGCTCACCGGCACCGCGGCGATCCAGCGGATGATCGGTCAGCAGCAGGTGGTTGAGGCGGTCGGTCGGGACCTCAAGGTCTCGTGGACCGACCTGCGTGACCAGGTGCACAGCCTGCAGGAGCGGATCCGCCAGCAGGATCGCGAAATCGCCGCCCTGCGCGGTCAGCTTGCCGGCGAGCGGTCTGGCGAGCTGCTCGACAACGCGGTGGTGGTCGACGGCCTGAAGGTGCTGGCCGAGCGGATCGACGTCGTCTCGCGAAACGAGCTGCGGCAGATGGGTGACCGCCTGCGAGACTCGCTGGAGAGCGGCGTGATCGTGCTGGGGGCGGTGCTGGAGGGCAAGCCGGCGCTGCTGGCGATGGTCACGCCGGATGCTGTCAGGCAGGGTGTGCGCGCGGGCGATATCATTCGTGAGATTGCGCCGGAGATCGACGGGCGCGGCGGGGGCCGGCCGGAGCTCGCGGAGGCGGGTGGCAAGGATCCGAGCGGTATCGATCGCGCGCTGGCCGCGGTGATTGGCGTTGTCAACGACAAGCGGTCGGCCCGGGCCTCGTAGGGACCGGCCTGGTGCCGGTCCGGACGACTCGACGTTATCCCGGTAGGCCCAGGCCGAGCTTGTCCTGAGCGCAGGTGCGAAGCGCCGGAGTCGAAGGATGCCCGGGCTGCCGCCGCAGGCGGGCCTGCCGGTGTCGTGCTGGCCGCAAGCAACAGGTAGCCCGACGGCTGGAGAACAGGAGTGCCCGTCCCGGCTTGGGGTGGTGTGTGCCAAACCCGAGCAGGACAGACCCATGAGCAGCGAGACCCACGCCACTATCCACGTCGAGCAGGACGAATCGCTGCCCGAGGTGCTGAGCCGCCTGCGCGGCCGCAAGGGGGAGACGGTCAGTCTCGTCGTTGCCGACCACAGCCCGATCCTGCTCACGGCGACGGAGTTTCGTGCGCTCAAGGATCTCGCCGACCGCCAGAATCTTCGACTCAACCTGCAGACGAGCGATTCGCTGCGCCTCCAGCTCGCGTCGATGTTCGGGCTTGCCCCTGCCCCGGCCCGACCCCAGCCCGAGGAAACGCCTCAGGACGACACGCCTCACAGGTTCGGGAGCTGGCGCAACGCGCGCCGGCCCCGGCACCGCCCCGCCGGGCAGCCGCCAGAGCCGGAGCCCGAAGACGAGGCGCCGGTGTTGCCGGATGAGCCGGTTTCCGACCCGATTACCATCTCCCGTCGCCGCCGCAACAAGCTCTACCGCGACAGCGCGTCCAGTGACGACGATACCGACTTCGTGCGGATCGATGACGCCGGGCTCGACTACATCGAGGATGACGAGCGCCCGACGAAGGCGTGGCTCTACGGCCGGATCGCGGCGATCGCGCTGGTGGCGGTGGCGGCGATCGGCTTCGCGCTGTGGTTCTGGATGCCGGCGGCGTCGGTCGACATCACCCTGCGGCAGGCCAGTGTGTCGACCGAGATCGTCTACTCCGTGGTGGTGCCTGGCGGGCAGGCGCCGAGCGACGCTGCCTTCACCGTCGAGGCGAGCGAGCAATCGGCGGAGGTGCCCTTCACGATCGAGATTCCCGCATCCGGCACGGAGCGGGAGCCGGACGGAACTGCCAGCGGCACATTGCTGTTTCGCAACGTCGGCGATGCGCCGGTGACGCTGGAGCAGGGCACCGAGCTGAGCACCGCGGCCGGCACATCGTACATGTTGATGGAGCCGGTGGAGGTTCCGGCCGGTTCGCTCGAGGAGCCCGGCGAGGCCGAGGGGCCGGTGACGGCCGCGCAGGCGGGTGCTGCCGGCAATGTCGACACGGGCGGCCTTACCGGCAAGGTGCCCGACCAGGATGTCTATTACAGCAATCTTGGCGGTCCGATCGAGGGGGGCACCGACAGCGAGTTCACCGTCGTCACCGAGGACGATATCGCCGAGGCGGAGCGCGCGGTGCAGGAAGACCTGCGCGACGCGGCGGTGCAGGGGTGGAGCACGCAGCTTCCGGACGGCATGTCCATCGTCGGCCCGTCGGTGACTCCGGGCGATCCGCAGTTCAGCATCGAGGGGCAGGCCGGCGAGCGGCGCGAGAGCGTTGTTGTCAGTGGCACCGTGCCGGTGCAGGGATACGTCTACAGCATCGCCGACGTGCAGCAACAATCCCGGGCGACCTTCGAGACGGCCCTGCAGGAGCAGGTGCCGCCCGGCTACGCGCTGGTGCCGGAAACGGTCGAGCTGGCCGAGCCGGAGGTGCTGGCCGAGGCGCCGCAGAATGTCGATTACCGGGTCCGGGCAACGGCCGTGGCGCGAGCGGTGTTTGACGAGGGCGCCCAGGATGGGCTGCGCGAGCGGATGGCCGGTTCCAGCGTCGACGAGGCTGAAGCGGCACTCAACGACACCGGCGCGATCGAGTCGTGGGAGCTGTCGCGCTCGCCAGGGTGGTGGCCAGGCGGGATGCCGCAGGCGACGGGCCGCATCACACTCGACATCCGCGCGCCGGAGTCTGCCGGGGAAGGCACACCTGCCTCTCCCGTCGCGACACCGGAGCCGGAATCGTGATCATCGGACGGTTTTTGGGGCTGGACATCGGCGAGCGCCGGATTGGCGTGGCGGTGAGCGACGAGCTCGGGACCATCGCCAGCCCGGTCGGGATGATCCGGCGGGATAGTGACGTCGCCGCCGAGGTGCGTGACCTGATTGTCGAGTACGATGTCGTGCGAGTGGTGGCCGGACTGCCAATTGGGCTTTCGGGCCGCGAAGGGCCCCAGGCACAGGCGGTGCGGGCGTTTGTCGACGATCTCGCCGCGGCACTGGAGGTGCCGGTCGAGTTTTATGACGAGCGACTTTCGACGGCGGTGGCCGAGCGCAGCCTGATCGCCGGGGGCACGCGCCGGGCGAAGCGGCGGGAGAAGGTCGACGCGGTGGCGGCGGCGGTCATTTTGCAGGGGTATCTCGACCACCAGCGGTGGCGCCGGACGCGTTAGAATGTCGGCAATCGCCGCCGCGGCGGCACGAAGCAGGTACACTTCGAGAACACAAACAGCCGTCCGGCCGGACGTTGGCGATCCAGGGGAGACTGAGGGATGAAGAAGCTCATCATAGCCGTGGTGCAAAACGAGGACGCCGACGCGGTGGTCGACGCGCTGCTGGAGCAGGAGTTCCGGGCGACGCGGCTGGCCAGCACGGGCGGGTTCCTGCGCAGGGGCAACACGACGCTGATGATCGGCGCCGACGAGGAGCAGGTCGACCAGGTGCTGGAGCTGATCCGGGAGAACGCGACTTCGGCCTCGGCGCCGGAAGGCTCGGGCGCCACCCAGCCCGCCGCGGCGACCGTCTTCGTCCTCGACCTCGAGGAGTACCAGCGGCTGTAGTGCGTTCAAAACTGGACATCGTGCGTCGACCCGCGCCTCGGTGCGCGGGTTTTCGTTTTGGGGGTGAGGGCGACCATGAAGGCGATTGTGATTGGCGGGGGGATCATCGGGGTGTCGACTGCGTTCCGGTTGGCGCAGGCGGGGGCCCAGGTGACCTTGCTGGAGAAGGGCCGGCTCGCGAGTGGAACCTCCAGCACGTCGTTTGCCTGGATGAATTCGAATAACAAGGCGCCGATTGAATATCACCGCCTCAATGTCGGCGGGATGTCCGAACATGTCGCGCTCGCCGAGGAGCTGGGGCGCGCGCCGTGGCTGCACAACCACGGCAACGTGATCTGGGAGGACCCCGCGCTGCCCGGAACCAGCGAGCCCGTTGTTCCGGTGCGCGGCGAAGCGTTCGCCAGGAAGATGCGACGGCTGGGCGAATGGGGGTATCCCGTCGAGATGCTGACACCGGCGGAGCTGGCTGCGATCCATCCCGACATTCGCGTGCACGATGGGATCGAGCAGGTGGCCTACTTTCCGACCGAGGGCTGGATCGATGTGCCCCAGCTGGTGGCGACGCTCGCCCGCGCTGCCGAGCGCCACGGTGCGGATATCCAGACCGGCCAGGAGGTCGTCGAGATCATCCGGGAAGGCGACTGGGTCGTCGGGGTTCGCACGGCGGCGGGCGACCTGATCTCGGCCGATGTCGTGGTGAGCTGCGCTGGACGCTGGACCGACCAGGTGACCGCGCTCACCGGCATGGCGATCCCGATGGCGCCCACGCTCGGGCTGTTGGCGATCACCAGGCCGGTGGCGACGACGCTGCGCTCGCTGGTGCATACGACGGCGGTCAACATTCGTCCCGACGGTGGCTCGCGGGTGATGATCGCCAGTTACGGTCACGATGACCTGCTCACTCCGGACACGTCCGAAGAAACGCTGTACCGGTACGCTGGCGAGATCCTGGATCGGGCCGCGAAAATCCTGCCGGCGCTGGAGGGTGGGGAGATCGAGTCGATTCGCCTTGGGACTCGCTCGATGCCGCAGGACCACTACCCGGTGGTTGGCCCGGTTTCCGGGCTGGAGGGGTTCTACGTGATCGCGACCCACAGCGGCGTCACGATGGGGCCGTTCCTCGGACGTCTCGCTGCCCGGGAGATCCTCACCGGCACCATCGACGAGCGGCTGCACCCGTATCGCCCTGGCCGGCTCATTTCGTAGGCTCGCGAGAGATCGCGTGAATGTGATCGTCCAGTAGATCCGGGCCGTAGTGCCTGGTGCGTCTCGTTTCGTAGACCCGGGCCGAGGTGCCCGGGTTCGTCATCTTGGACAGCATTGGATTTTGCGTCAGATGGCCTTCACCTCTTGCTGAACCACGGAGTCGCACTCCCGCGTCCGTAATGGACCGCGCCTTTGGGCGCAGGTCTACGTAGGTGCGTCCGGGTTTTCTTCGTCGTCGTTCCAATTCGCGGGATTTGCCTCGATGTAGGTTCGAATCCGTTGCAGCTCGCGGTCGTTTCGCACGATACGGTCATAGTAGTTGTCTTGCCACAGCTTGCCGGGGAAGTACGGCCAACCCTCAAGCCGAACCCCGAGGATGTAGTCATAGGTCGAGCGGTTCTTGAACCAATGCATGATCCTGGGAAGGCTGGGCGGCAATGCAACCTCTGGGTCGGTGCCGATATGGAGCACGCCGTGGAGATGGTTTGGCATCACCACCATTGCGTCGAGCTCGGTTGAAGGATGACGATTCGGAATCGTCCGCCACCAGGAGTCGATCACCACGCCAGCGTTGGAGAGATGCATTTCGCCATCCAGAACCTCACCGAGCAGGCAAGCGCGGCGCTCGATGCAGATCGTGACGTAGTAGATCCCGGGCGAGGAGTAATCGTGTCCGCGCTTCCGCATCCGGGATGTGACGCCGTCGCGGGAGTGGTACCGAGCCATGACACCACCAGTTCGTCGCTGAGCATTCGGCCAAAGAGATTTCTATCATCTTCGCACAGCGGCTGGCCTCCTGGTTCGGGAGCGTTGATGCTGATACCAACCCGTAGACCCGCGCCGAGGTGCGCGGGTTCGTCGGTATCGTCAACGTTCGGTGGTGCATCCGTCGTGGACGCGCGTTTCGCTGGTCTCGCGGATCCGACGTCGATGGCAATGCCGCACCCGGGCACCTGGGCCCGGGTCTACGGGTTGGCGGCGACGACGAACCCGCGCACCGCGGATTGGGTAGACGGGTTGAGTCGCGTTTCGCGTCAGCGCGAGGAGCGAACCAACCCGTCCAGGACATCGAAAAAGGCCGGGAAGGTCTTGGTGACGCAGGAGGGGTTGCTGATGACGACACCGTGGGCGCGCAGGCCGGTGAGCGCGAAGCCCATCGCCATCCGGTGGTCGTTGTAGGTCTCGACCACGGCCGGGGTGACCGGGCGAGGGTTGATCGTCATCCCGTCCTCGAACTCCTCGACCTCCTGACCGAGCTTGCGCAGCTCCACCACGACGTTGCCGACCCGGTCGGTCTCCTTCACTCGGTTGTGGGCGACGCCTCGGAACGTCACCGGGCCATCGGCGAAGGGCGCGATGCCGGCCAGCGTCTGCGATGTGTCGGAGATGTCGGCGAAGTCGAACGACCCGCCTCTGAGCTTGCCGCCTACCGGTCCGGTCACCGTCGTCGCGGCTTCGGTCATCTGGACCTCGCAGCCCATCGCCTCCAGTACCCGCACGAAGTCGAGGTCGCCCTGTAGCGCCTTGCTGCCGAGACCCTCGATCGTGACCGTGCCGCCGGTGATCGCCGCGATGGCGAAGAAGTAGGACGCGGCCGATGCATCCGGCTCGATCGCGTACTCGCGCGCCCGGTAGCGTTGCCCGCCCGGGACCGTGAAGACGTCCTCCCCAAGGTCGACCTCGACGCCGAAGGCTCGCATCACCTCGGCCGTGATCGCGATGTAGGGGCGTGAGATCAGCTCGCCCGCGACGCGGATCGTGACGGTGCCCTGCGCGGCGGGCGCGGCCATCATCAGGCCGGTGAAGTATTGGCTGCTGAGGTTGCCGGGCATCGTTACCTCGCCGGCGGGCAGTCCCTCGGTGACGACCCGGACCGGCGGGCAGTCGTTGCCGGCCTCGCTGGTCGCGTCGACACCGAGCTGGCGCAGCGCGTCGAGCAGCGGGCCGATCGGGCGCTTGCGCATGGCGGGGTCGCCGTCGATGCGGTAGCTGCCGCGGCCGGTCGCGACGGCGGCGGTGAGGAAGCGGGCGGCGGTGCCGGCGTTGCCAATGAAGAGATCGCCGGAATCAGCCGGGATGCCGCCCTTGCCCTCGACCGTCATCGTGTTGGTCGCTTCGTCGGCGGTGACCGGGATGCCGAGCTGGCCGAGCGCGGCGGCCATGTAGCGGGTGTCGTCGCTGAACAGCGCGCCGGTGAGTTTGGAGGTGCCCTCGGCCAGCGCGGCGGTGATGAGGGCGCGGTTGGTGATGCTCTTGGACCCGGGAATGACGGGCGTGCCGGAGACGGGACCGTCGACGGGGGTGATCTCGATGGTGTCGGGCCAGGCGGTCGGGGAGGGGGCGGTCGTCAACGGGAGCTCCTTGGGCGGTGTCGTCGGCGGGCTGCTGATGGCCCGGTGCGCTGTCGTGAGTATGCCACCGAACCGCCGCGTCGCTCACGCAACGAGGCCCGGGCTCATGTTGCCGGACCTCGTTGCGCTCCGTGGATGATTGACTGATTATTTGACGCCGATCCCAACGATCATCTCGCAAGGCACTCGGCCGCCGACGCCTGCCAGACCACCGAGCGCGGCCCGACGTCGCTCGCCACACGCCGGGCGTCGAGAAAGGTCGCGTCCGTCTCATCGACACGTCCCAGCGCGGTGCCATCCGTAGACCCGGATTTTGATATCCGGGTGCCCGCTGGACGACACAGGTCGATCCCCGGAAACAGCCATTGAGCCGATGGCCTCATATCGCCCTGCGCGGGCTTTTCTCCATCGGCACAAGGCTATCGTTGCCTGCTGGATATCGACCGTCGGCTACCGCAAACCTCACCCGGATATCAAAATCCGGGGCTACGGACATCGATACCGTCGTCACTCGCCGAGGGCGGTGACGATGGTGTCGATGTTGTGGCGCATCATGGCAAGGTAGGTCTCGGCGCCGGAATCGTCGTCGCCGAGGGTGTCGACGTAGAGCGGCGGCGCAATCTCGACCCCCGCCGCCTGCGCCAGTGGCTTCAATTGATCCTCGCCGCCGGGGGTGTCCGGGAAGACGGCCGGGATGCTGTGCTCGTCGATGATTGCCACCAGGTCGGCGACGTGGCCAGCCGGGGCGTCGGCGACCTCGGTCGAATGCGATTCCAGCATGACCCCGGCTATCTCGTAGCCATAGGCGTCGGCGAACGCGCCGAAGCTCTGGTGGGTGGTGATCAGCTGGCGACGATCCTCGGGCAGCGTCGCGGTCTTCTCGCGAATCTCGGCGTCCAGCGCCTCAAGCTCCACTGTGTAGGCGTCGGCGTTGGCGGCGTAGGTGTCGGTTCCGTCAGGGTCGATTTCGGTCAGCGTCTCGGCGAGGTGCTGAACGGTGTGGATCACGTTGGCGACATCGAGCCAGACGTGGAGCTCGCCCGCGTGGTCGTGTTCCTGTCCCTCCTCGTCGTGGTCGCGCTCCTCGTCATCACCGCCGTTTGCCTCGGAGGCCTCATCGTGGGTTGCCGGGTCGTGGGCGATGGCCTCACCGAACGCCTCGTAGCGCTCCGCCGATGTACCGGAAGCGTCGATCAGATCGTCCAGCCACGGTTCGAAGTCGCCGCCGACCTGCACGATGAGATTCGCCTCGGCGATATCCTGCACCTGTTTCGGTGCCGGGTCGAAGGTGTGGGCGTCGCCGCCGATCGGTACCAGCGAGGAGACCGCGACGCGATCGCCGCCGACGTTGCGGACGATGTCGGCGAGCACGCTGAACGAGGCAACGATGGCGACGGACTCGTCAGCGCGGACGATCCCGACGCGCCCGAGAGGCGTCAGCAGCGGCAGAGCGGCGAGCGCGCGGAGGCGCGCGCGGGTCGAGAGTCGAGGGGCGATTGGCATGAGGGTCTCTCCGGCGGTGAGCGGGTACAGTCGCGCGCAGCCACGCGAGAAGATGATACGATGTCTCAATATAGAGAGTGATGGAACCGCCGTCAAGTCGGTGGCGTCCACATGGTGGGGATCAAGCACGTATCATTCCCCGAGCGAAAGATCGAACTGGCGCGTGACGACCGAGGAGTTCCCAAAGGATGCTGGATTCAGTACGGAGCCGGATCCGGGTGCTGGCGGTGTTCGTCATCGTGCTCGTGGCGATCGTCCCGTCGATGCCTGCGTATGCCCAGGCGGACGACCCCCGGATCGAGGATGTCTCGCGCGCGGCGACCGAGCTGAGCCGGCTCCACCGCGACGGCGACCTGCTGCTGCTGCACGACCTGCTGCACCCCGACGTGCGGCTCGTGCTCTCGCGCGCCGAGCTGGCGGCATGGTACGCCGGCCCGGACGCGGCGATCCCGACGGCCGATCCGGAGATCCTCTCGGTCACGTTCGGGGCGTGGGCGTGGCCGGTGACGGGGCGCACCTACGCCGATGTGGCGACGGTGACGCTGCGGCAGCCGGCGACGCTCGCTGGCGAGGCGCGGGACCTGGTCGAGATCCAGCACTACTGGCACGACGGGGCGCGGTGGCGGTGGTTTTTCGGCAGTGACGCGGCGTACCTGGCGGGGCTGCAGGCGCAGGTACCGGCGGAGCCGGAGCTGGGCGGGTACGAGGACCTCGAATACGCGCGGGTCAACGACATCTGGGAGTACATTTACCGGGAAGCCGGCGCGAGCTATCGGGCGCCGGAGGAAATTCAGTACACCTCGATGGACGAGATGCCGATGATGACCGGCTGCGGCCTGCTCACCGAGGAAGAGAACCCCGGATCGTTCTACTGCCCCCGCGACGAGGAAATCTACCTCTCGACCGAGTACGAGGCCCAGGATACGAAACGGTTCGGCGACTATTCCATCCGCTTCACCATTTCGCACGAGTGGGGGCATCACCTCCAGACCATCGAAGGCGTGAGGGTCACCGATAATCCCGAGCTCGATGGCGGGCGCTACCTGATCGAGGTCGAGCTCCAGGCCGATTGCATCGCCGGTGTCTACGCGCAGGAGGCCGTCGCGCGGGGCTGGGCGACCCCGGAGGATTTGAACGACGCTTACCAGGTGACGCTGTTCATCGGCGATCCGTCGGGAACACCCTACGACCATCCGATGGCGCACGGGAATGGCGAGCAGCGCCGGCAGGCGTTTGCCACCGGACTCGAGGACGGCCTGTTCGGCTGCTATTTCTCACCTGGCGCGCAGTCGTAGTCAGCGGGGCGCATCGCGGTGCAGCCCCATCAAGGAGCGACCATTGGGCAAGGGACTGACTGTCAGGGAGCGAATTCGTCTGCTGGCCGTGATGATTGTGTTGCTGACGGCGCTGGCGCCGCCGGCTGGTGTGAGCGCGCAGGCCGACCCCCGGATCGAGGATGTCTCGCGCGCGGCGACCGAGCTGAGCCGGCTCCAC
>CBFGRG010000040.1:0-12643 GCA_965651105.1 uncultured bacterium
GACCGCGCCACGACAAGCGTGTTCGAGGATGCATTGTGCGAGGTTGCCGCCGGTACGCACCGATTTGGTGCGCTGGGAGCGGGCACCGGCCCGGCCGTAGGAGAGATCTGTCCTGGCCGCTGGGCGGATGCCGCAGGCGACCTCGATCTCCTCGATCCGCTGCCAGATGATGCCGTCGACGATGCTCATCAGCTTCAGATCCTCCGCCGGGACACCCGTCATGATGAGCTGGAGCATGATCGGGAGCCCCTTCGCCGGCGCATCCTTGAGCTCGGCCAGTCCCTCCGGGTCGGGTGGGCAGGCGATCGGCGGCGCGGGCGTCCGCGCCATGCTGGGGCGAAGGCGACCCATTCGACTCCGGGGCTTCGCCCCTCCGCTCAGGGCAGGCTATTGGCGGCTGCGTCGTCGGCTCCCATGGCGCTGGGTGTGCCGCCAATGCCTGTGCTGAGCGCAGCGAAGGATCGCCGCTACCTTCCGATGGCCAAATGACGCTTCTCAGACACTCTCTCAGGAATCCAGATGCCGGGCGAGCCAGGCGAAGGCGGTCTCCTGCCCTTCGAGGTCGAACCGGTGGTGGCCGGGGTAGAACACGCCCTGGTACCCATCGGCGGCGTCCGCTTCCGCGTAGTGCCTCGTGAGTCGCTCATGCGCCGCGCGCATCCCCTCCAGCGGGAAGAGCGCATCGTCCTTGAGATACTGGACCATCAGGGGCGACGGCGCCCGACTGGCGGCGATGTCCGGCCAGTCGCCATGGCGTGACCATCCCGTCGGGAAGAGCATCCATGTGTGGCTCACGACGTTGCGATCCAGCAGGTGCGCGTAGGTGCTCATCATGCCGGCAACGACCGTTGCCCGCATCGCGTCGCAGGTCGCCTGCAGCAGCACCGCCCGGCCGCCCCCGCCGGAAAGCCCGACGCAGCCGATCTCATCGGGCATTACGTCCGGCCTTGATTGCAGGTAGCGCACCGCGATGCGGTCCTCGGCGGCGATGATGCCGGGCACGGTCGTCCCCAGCAGCGCGCAGTATTTTGCGACCAGGTCCTCGTGCGGCCGCGCGGCGGCGTTGTAGCGCTCGGCTGCGGTCCCTTCGGTCGTTTCCGCCAGCTCCGCGATCTCACCGGGCATCACGTCGAGCGGAAACCGGCGGCTGCTCCACATGAAGACATCCGGCACCAGCACGGTGAATCCGCGCCGGGCGAGCTCGTTGGCGAAGGCACGGCCGCCGTAGGCGCGCTCGCGGAGGGCGTGCACGCCGGGCTCGGCGCCGCGCGGTCCATCGGCGATCTTTTCCTTGCCGAAGTACTTGTTTCCGCCGTGATCGTGCAGCGCGACGATGCCCGGCAGCGGCCCGGTCGATCCGGCCGGACGCAGTACCCACGCCTCGACACGCGGACCGAACCCGACCGACCACGACACGGCCTCGCCGTCGACCCCGTCGGCCGTCCAGCGCTCATCGATCCGGACGTCGCCGGGCGTGTCCGGCGCTTCCGTGAAGGCGAGAATCTCGCGCAGGCGCGCCCGCGTTTCAGGGCCCGGCGGCGCGGTCGGGAAGCGTGACTGTTGCGCGTCGACGGCATCGACCAGGTCGCTGAACGGCCCCAGGTGCGCGAAATCTCCCGTCATGTCTGCTCCCTGCCGGCGTGTGGCATCGTGCGGATTCTCGGCGCGGCCGCCCTGTGGCGACACCCCGGCAGCGGGCGTCGATCGCCACATCAGCCGGGCTCGGGTCACTATACGGGGCTCCCGCCGGGAGGTGAAGACACGTCCACCTGGCGCCATGCGTCGCGCCGTTTTGCCACCTGGTCGGGACAGGGGCGGCTGGCGCGGTAGACTACCGAACGACCACGTTCCGCGTGTGATGAGAAAGCTCCAACTGCATGGATTCCGACGAGCGGCCATTACGACCCGAGCATCGTCCAGAGCGCAATGGCGACCTGGCGACCGATGCCGAAGCCGGCGACGTCGACCGCACGGCAACCACCCGGCGGCCGAAATCGATGGCCCGCGAGATCATCGAGACGCTGTTGCTGGCGCTCCTCATCTTCCTCGCGGTCCGCGCGGTGGTGCTCAACTTCCGGGTCGACGGCTCGAGCATGATGCCGAACCTCCACAGCGGCGACATGGTTCTCGTCAATCGGAACGCCTACCTCAACTTCGACGCCTGGGCGCTGGTTGACTGGCTGCCCGGCGTCGAGCACGACCCGAACATCGTCCATCCCTTCTCGCCGCCGCAGCGGGGCGATATCGTGGTGCTCAATCCGCCCCTCGACGACGTGTCGGAGCCGTACATCAAGCGGATCGTCGGGTTGCCCGGCGAGACAATCGAGATTCGCGAAGACGGGCTGTTCATCGGCGGGCAGCGACTGGAAGAACCCTATCTCGACGGCGAGGTCACCCGGTGCGCGGGCCAGCAGTTCTGCGGTCCCCTGACGGTGCCGGAGGGGTCGGTGTTCGTGCTTGGCGACAATCGCGACAACAGCGAGGACTCCGGCGACTTCGGTCCGGTCGAGATCGACAGCCTCATCGGCAAGGCGTGGCTGGTCTACTGGCCGTGGGACTCGATCGGGATCGTCCCCCACCATGACTACCCGGAGCTCAACGGTGAGTGAGGCCGTGCCCGGGTAGACACAGGTAGCGGCGCCACTGGTGGCTGCCAGGAGAGACGCCTATCCGGACGCCGGAAGAAACGCTTGCGCCAGTGCCGGGTCGCCAGCATCCTGCTGCCAGGTGAGCAGTGCCGTCTCCAGCCGATCGCGGACTGCTGCCAGGTCCTCATCCCACGCCAGGTTGACTTGCTCCCACGGATCCTCCTCCAGGTCGAAGAGCTGGACGACGTCGGAACCGCGGGTACCTCGAAGATTCGGGTAGTCCGGGTTGACGGTGTTGACGATCAGCTTCCAGCGGCGGTCCTGCACCGATCGATGGGTGAATGTGTAGGCGCCCGCGATGGTCTCGCGCCATTCTGGCAGCGGCTCGCCCCGAAGCGCCGGCGTGAGCGATCGTCCGTCGGTCGCCACACTGGGATCGAGCCCTGCCAACTCCAGCAGCGTGGCGGTGGTGTCACCGTGCCAGACCAACTCCGGAACTCGCTGACCTGCCTCAATTCCGGGGCCATTCATCAGCAGCGGTACGTGGGTGCTGTGTTCGTATCGGCTCTGCTTGCCAAGCAGCCCGTGCTGACCCAGGGCGATTCCGTGATCGGCGCTGTAGACAACCACGGTGTTCTCGGCCAGCCCTCGCGCCTGCAGCGACGCGAGGATATCGCCGATGCGATTGTCCAGGTGCGTGACCATGCCGTAGTAGTCAGCGATGTTCTGCCGAATCGCCCCTGGCTCACGCGGCCAGGTCTCGAGATTCTCGTCGCGGTTGTCCATGTCGCCGTTGTCGAAGGGGTGTACCGGCAGCGCGTTTGGCGGCAGTGAAACGGTTGCCGGGTCATATCGCCATTCCTCCAGCGGCGTGCGTGGGTCATGCGGCGCGGTGAATGCGACATAGAGCAGGAACGGCTGGTTGTTCTTCTGCTGCTCAATGTATCGGATCGCCGCGTCGGCGAAAAGGTCGGTGCTAAAGCCCTCGGCAGTGTCGACGGCGTCATCCGGATAGACGCCGGAGGCGTCGAAGGCGCGTACCGGCACCGCGTCATGGTCGCTCATCCCGCCAAACATCAACTGGTCGCCGCTGGCGAACGACCGCGCGAACGAGGCGGCGTCGTTGTGCCACTTTCCGACGGCGTGAGTGCGATACCCTGCCTCGCTTAGGAGCTCGGGGAAGGTCGGCATGCCCGTTGGGATCGCGTAGGTGGCCGGTGACCTGCGGCCAGTGGGCTCGGCGCTGGAGGCAAAGATGTTGCGTCCTGTCATCAGCGTGGCACGGCTGGGCACGCAGATCGCGCCCTGCATGCCCCCCTGACAATAGGCGCTGTCAAAGACCGTCCCACGCTGGCCGAGGGCATCGAGGTTTGGTGTCGCCACCTCGGCGTTGCCATGGATACCGACCGACTCGTATCGGTGGTCGTCGGCGAACAGCACTACGAAATTGGGTCGCGTGTTTTGGGTCATGTCGTGGAGGGTCCTTTTCGAGAGACGCTATTGCTTGACCGCGCCAGCCGCGAGGTCGGATACCAGCTTCTTTTGAATGATCATGAACAGCACGAGCGTGGGCAGCGTGGCAATCACTGATGCGCTCATTACGAGATTCCAGTGAGCAGTGTACTCACCGAAGAAGCTCGCCAGTCCGACCGGCACCGTCTTGCGACTGTCGTCTGTCATGAAGGTGAGCGCGAACAGGAACTCGTCCCACATCGACACGAACGAGTAGACACCGACCGTCACCAGGCCCGGCCATGCCACCGGCAGGATGATTCGGAAGATCACTCCAAGTGTGGAGGTGCCGTCGATCACCGCGGCTTCGTCGAGTTCCCGTGGGATCGTGTCGAGATAGCCGAGCAGCATGAAGATCGAGAATGGCATGGAGATCGCCACGTAGGAGATGATCAAGCCGACGAAGCTGTTCGTGAGGCCGAGCCGGAAGAAGATCGCGTAGATCGGCGTGATCAGGATCACGAATGGGAAGAGCTGGGTCGCGATCACGAGGATGAGAAGGGAGGTTCGCCAGCGGAACCGGCGGTGCCGTGAGAAGCCGTATGCGGCCAGCAGTGCCACCACCATGCTGATCACTGTCGCCACGACGCAAACGAGGATGCTGTTGCGGATATAGGTTGGGAATGTCGAGTCTTCGAGCAGCGAGCGATAGCTGTCAAGCGTCAGTTTCTCGGAGAGTAGGTTGAAGCTGTCGGAGAAGAGGGCGGAATCGGGTCTGACCGAGGTCAGAACCACCCAGATGATCGGGAACGCGAGGATCAGCAGGATGCCGAGGCCGAGTGCGACGGTAAGCAGGTCTCGCACGAAGCGCCAGCGAGCGGCACGGGTGACAGGTTGCCCGAGGCGTGTGGTCGATCGGGTCGTCGGGTTGGATCCAATCATTGCTCACGCTCCCGGAAGACGAGGAAGAAGTAGCCGATCGCGAAGAGCAGCATGATCGCGCTCATGAAGACGCCGATCGCCGCTGCCATGCCGAATCGGTAGTCGACGAAGGCGGCGGAATAGACCTTGGTGGCAAGCACCTGGGTGTAGTTGCCAGGGCCGCCCCGAGTGGTGAGCCAGACGTAGACGAAATTGTTGAACGTCCAGATCGTGGTGAGCAGGGCGACCACTGCCATCACTGGCTTGAGGAGCGGCAAGGTGACCGAGCGGAGCACGCCCACCTCGGTGGCGCCGTCGACACGAGCGGCCTCCTTCAGGTCGGTTGGGATCGATTGCAGACCGGCAAGAAAGGCAATGACCACGAAGGGCAGCTCGCGCCAGACGAGGATCACCTCGACCGCTGGCCAGACGGTCGAGGTCTTCGCCAGGACCGCCTGCCGCTGATCGATGATGCCAAGGTTCATCAGCATCTGGTTGATCGCACCGAAGCGAGGCTCGAGTAGCCAGCTCCAGGCGCCAACAGCGACCACCTGAGGTGTCACCCACGGCAGGAGCAGCAGTGAGCGGGTGACCCCGGTCAAGTGCCACCTTCGGAAAACGGAGGCGTTGAGCAGCAGCGCCAGTGCCAGCCCGAGTACGAGCCGGGAAATGACGGTGACGACGGTCAGCCAGAACGTCGTATTCCAGAGCGCCGTGTACGTCTGTGAGTCGCGCAGCATCTCCGAGTAGTTGGCGAAGCCAACCCACGCACCACCCTTGCCGAGCTCGAACAGGCTGACACGCTGGAAACTGAGCGCGATGTTGTAGATGGCCGGCGCGGCGAAAAAGAGCCCGAGCACAGCTATTGCCGGAAAGACCAGCGCATAGGGTCTCAGGCGACCGAGCCGTCGCGCGCCGAAGCGGCCCGGCGCGACGGTCGCGGGCGGTTCCGTTCCGGCGGCGACGTGTGACATCGACTACCCCTCTTCCCCGCGCTCGATCAGACTGGCAATCTCGTCTACCAGCGATCCGGCGGCATCGGCGCTCGACTGCTGGCCGGAGAATATAGCGCCAAACGCGCGGTTGACTGCCTCCTCCAGGCTCGGCACCGGCACCGGCGACGAGATGTACTGCTCGAACGTGATCGCCTGCGGCAGCATCTCGGCGTAGGCTTCCTCTCCCTCGGGCGCTTCGAGCGTCTCGAGGATCGACGGACGGGCCGGGTATTGGTCGTAGGTCTCGAAGGTCTCGGCGCTGATCAGGTGCTCGATCACCTGCCAAGCCTCCTCCGGGTGTTCGGTGCTTGGGTTGATGCCCAGCATGCGGCCGCCGAGGTGCGAAATGCGCGTTTCGCTGCCGCTTGGCATCAGCGCGGTCGCCAACGGCGACTCCGACTCGGCCTGCGCGGCACGGAAGGTGGCCGGCGGGAAGAAGCTCATCGCAGCGTCACCTCGGCCGAGCGCGCCGACGACCTGGGGATCTCCCGGGGTGCTGACAGCGATCAGTGATTCTGGGGTGATCCCACGCTCGAAGAACGAGTTGAAGTAGTCCATTGCCCCGGTGACATCCTCGGCAGTGACGCCCGGTGCCCACGCGCCGGTGTCGTCCTGCTCGATCAGGGTGGTGCCGTGGCTCCAGAGGTAATAGTTGGCAAGGAACCAGGTCCAGCCGGTGGCCCCAGCCGGGAACGCGAACCCGAACTGGTCGGAACCGTCGCTGAGCGACTCGGCGATGTCGCGGAACTCCTCCCAGGTGCCCGGGTCCCAGACCTCGCCGGAGGGAAGTTGGACTCCCGCCTCGTCGAGCAGGTCGGGCCGGTAGGCGATCACGAAGGTGTCGGCGGTCCAGGGGATGCCGTAGGTGGCGCCGTCGAGCTGGCCTAGCTCGAGTGCCAGGAAGTCGTCGGGGACGATGTCACTTCCTTCGATGTGGGCGTCAAGCTCCAGCAGCAGACCAGTACTGGCGAGGTCCTGCGGCCAGACGAAAGCAAGCTGCTGGACATCCGGGCCGCCGCCAGCCTGGACCTCACGGACCCACTGCGCCTGCGCGTCGGCCCAGGCGATGTTCTCGAGGTTTACCTGGACACCGGCATCGCTGGCATTCAGCGCTTCGATGGCCTCCTCGAGGCCGCCGATCTCGATAGGCGGGTCGTTCTGCCGGAAGACGATCTCGACCGGGTCCTGCGCCAGGATGGCTCGCGGGCTTCCGGTGAGCAGGGGCACGGCGGCCAGGCCGGCGGCACCCAGCAGGCTTCGGCGGTGCAGCGTCGTCGCTCGTGATCGCGTCATGGTGGTCATTCCCTTCAGGTTGGATCCGGTCTCGGTGAACATGCGCGAGGTGGGGTTGATCTCCTTTCGATTGCCTACGGCGGTGCCGTGGATGCGCGGATTTCCAGGTGTGTCGGCAGTGTGACGTGCCAATCGGCGTGTGTTGGTGTGGTGGGGTCGAGCGCGTCGATGAGCAAGTCGAGTGCGTGCTCGGCTACGGCGTGCAGCGGTTGCGCCACGCTGGTGAGGGGCGGGTAGACGTAGGCGGCGAGGGTGTCGTCGTAGCTGACGACGCTGATCGTGTCCGGCACGCGGATGCTCTCGTGGTAGAGGGCGCGCATGACGCCGAGCGCGAGGTTGTCGCCGGCGGCAATGATCGCGGTTGGCGGGATGGGAAGCCGGAGTAGTGATTCAGTCAGCACCTGGCCGACCGAAATCGTGGACGCGGGCTCGAGTTGGATGTAGTTGTCAGGAAGTTCGACCCTGTGTCGTGCGATTGCGTCGCGAAAGACTTCGAGACGCTGGTTGAGGACAGGGTGAGTTGGGGAGCTGCCGATGTACGCGATCCGATGGTGGCCGAGTTCGACGAGGTGGTTGACGGCGGCAGTGACACCCTGGGACGCGCTGACGGTGACGGTGGGTGTCTCGACGTCAAGCTGTGGGCGCATCAATTGGACGATCGGTAATCCGGCATCCCGAACTGACCCGACGACATCGGACGTGGCCGGCGAGTCGAATATCACACCGTCAACTCGATGTGGGCGGAGCGACTGCCCGAGTGCCGCACTGGAGTCGGGGTGTGATGGATCGACTCGGGCCTCCACGACATAGCAGCCACGGCGAGCGGCGGCGCGGGCAATCTCGATGTTCAGGATGTAGGGAACCGTTTCATCGAACAGGCCATGTGGGGTCGAGCGGCTCACGAAGCCGATGATGTTGCTGCGTTGCTGGCGGAGGGCCTGGGCGATCGGGTGGGGAGAGTAGCCGAGCTCAGCGGCGACAGCGAGCACGCGCTTGCGAGTCGCCTCGGAGACGCGGATGTTGCCGGTATGGCCACTGAGCACGACGGAGACCGTGCTGCGGGAGACTCCGGCGCGGCGGGCGACGTCATTGGCTGTAGGGGCTCGACGTGTCACAGGTGCTCCATCCCGTTTCCGGCACGAGATTGATTACACGTGTTATCAGCGTAGCAGGGGGTGTCAAGCCCACTGCTCGGGGATTGCCTGGTGGAGGCGTGTCGGGTGCCTGGAGGGCGGGTCGTGGTCGGCGTGTGGCGGCCAACGACGACGATGGACGGAACGGGCCCCGACTGGGATTGTGAACGGTCTGCCGGAGGTTGCCATCAGCCGCCAAAATCCCATGTAGCCGCAACGTGGTCAGTGTGCAGCTTTCTCGGAGGATGCAGTGGTTGGGGCACACGCTGGGGCCGTTGTGCGGCCAGCGAGTCCTGTTGACCGCGCGTTGCATGGATGCCTCACGAGGCGTCGGGAAGGTCCTGACCGCACGTGCCAGCCCCGAGAAAGGCGTCGTCCCGCGCGGTCAATGCCCGGGGTTGGGGGCGGCGCCGTCGCCTCCGGGCCTGCCGGTGCTCCCCTTGCCGGGGATAGGTGTGGTCGGGCTACCGCCCTCCGGGGCCGAGGCTGCTGAGCATCCTGGCCCCGTGACCGGATGGGGGGCTCAGCGGCGGGCGCGGGGATCGAAGACGTCGCGGAGACCGTCGCCGACGATGTTGAGCGCCAGCACCAGCAGGAACAGCGCCGTGCCGGGGAAGACCGCCACCCACCACGCCTGCTGCAACAGGCTCTGGCCGTCGCGCAGCATGTTGCCCCACGTCGGTTGCTCGGGTGGCACCCCGGCCCCCAGGAACGACAGCGACGCCTCGCTGATGATCGCCAGCGCCACTACGAAGGTGCACTGCACGATCAGCGGCGACAGCCCGTTCGGAAAGATGTACCGGCCCATGATCTCCGAGTCGCGCAGGCCGATCGACCGGGCCGATTCGATGTACGTCTGCTGCCGGATCACCAGCGTCGTCGAGCGGACCAGCCGCGCGATCGTCGGCGTGTAGACCACCGTCAGCGCGATGAAGACGTTCACCGTCGAGGGTCCCAGGCTCGCCATGATCGCGATCGCCAGCAGGATGCTCGGGAAGGCCATCAGGCCATCCATCGTCCGCATGATCGGCGAGTCCAGCCGGTCGATATAGCCCGACAGCAGGCCCAGCACCGAGCCGAACACGCCGGCGGCGAAGGTGACGCCGACGCCGATCAGCAGCGAGATGCGCGTGCCGTGGATCAGGCGGTCGAAGACATCCCGGCCCAGTGCGTCGGAGCCGAGCGGGTAGTCGCCGCCGGGGGACTTGAGCCGGTCGGCCGGAACCGCGAAGTTGGGATCGCCGGGCGCGATCAGCGGTGCCAGGAGGCCGACGGCGAAGGCGAGTACGAGAAACGCGAAGCTGATCGCCGTGATCGGGTTGGCGAGCAGCCGCCGCAGCCACGAGCGCTGCTTGCGGCGACGGTCGGTCCCGAGCCGGGCGTCGGCGTCGGCGGCGTCTTCGAGGCGGGTGGTGGGCGATTGTCGAGCGACAGAACTCATTGCTTCGCCCCCAGGCGGACGCGCGGATCGGCGTAGATGTACAGAAGGTCGACTATCAGGTTCACCAGCACGTAGCTGACCGCGATGGCCATCACCGCGCCCTGGATGATCGGGTAGTCGCGGCGGCTGATGCTCTGCACCACGAGGCGCCCCATGCCGGGAATCGTGAAGACCGTCTCGGTCACGACCGCGCCGCCCAGCAGCGCCGCCAGCGAGGTCCCGACGACCGTGATCGCCGGCACGAGCGCGTTGCGCAGCGCATGGCGAATGACGACGTGGCGATGGGCGAGCCCCTTGGCCATCGCGGTACGGACATAATCCTCATTCAGCACGTCGAGCATCGACGAGCGGATCAGGCGGGCCAGCAGGCCGGCGCTGGAAAAGCCGAGCGCGAAGGCGGGCATGATCATGCGCTGGATGTGACCCGAAAGGTCATCCATCGGCGAGACGTACCCGACCGAGGGCAGCCATTTGAGCTGCACCGCGAAGATGAGGATCAGCATGATGCCCAGGAAGAAGGTCGGGATCGCCGCGCCGCTGATCGCCAGCGCCGTCATCAGCCGGTCGACGATCGAGCCGGCCTTGAGCGCCGCGATCACGCCGAGGGGGATGCCAATCAGCAGTTGCACGAAGAGCGCGTAGAGCGTCAGCAACCCGGTGGGGGCAACGCGGTCCATGAGCGCCTCGGTGACGGGCATGCCGAGAAAGATCGAGTCGCCGAAATCGAGCGTCAGCACGCCGCCGAACCAGTTGATGAACTGGATGGGCAGGGGGTCATTCAGCCCGAGCGTCTCGCGCAGCTGCTGGATATCCTCGGGCGTGGCCTGATCGCCAAGGATGATGGCGGCCGGGTCACCGGGAGTGAGGTGGACCAGCGTGAAGACCACCAGCCCGACGATGAGAATCACCGGGATCAGGAGGACAATGCGGCGAAGAATGTAGGTCGTCAAGCGTGCTCCAGGGTGTCGGTAGGCCGAGGGCACGTCCTGCCCTCAGCGATGAAATCCGGTTCTTGATGCGATGGTACAGCCGATTGCAGCCGGTCGTGTGCTCCCTACGCGTCCTTGAGCCAGAGGTTCCAGTAGGGCACACCCCGCTCGATCTGCTGCACCCAGCCACCAACGCGTTCGGAGTAGTAGCTCGCCAGCGCGGCATCGCCGATCTTGACCGCGGGAATCTCGGTGTAGATGTTGCTCTGGAGTTGTTCCCAGAGGGCGTAGCGGGTGTCGAAATCGGATTCGCTCAGGAGCTCGGCCCCAATCGCGAGGCTCTCTTCCGAGTCCCACCACCCGGGATAGACGCCCATCTGGCCGACCATGTCGAGCAGGCCGGGATCGACCGCCTTGCCCTGATAGGTCACGAAGACCTCCCACTCATCTTCCTGGCTGCGGCGCTCGACCACCGTCGCCCAATCGGTCACCTGGAGGTCGATTACGAACCCGACCGCCTCAAGCTGCTGCTGGGCGATCACGCTGGCGCTGTAGAAGTACGGGTACTCCTGCGTGGAGAGGAACCGCAACGGGGTGCCGTCATACCCCGCCTCCTCGAGCTTCTGCTTCGCCAGCTCGGGATCGTTGACGTTGTAGAGCTCTTCGCCGGCGGTGGTGTGCCACGGCAGCTCCTGCATCACCCAGCCGGGATCGAGACGGAAGAAGTCGCTGCTGCCGCGCGATGCCGTGAGAATCTCCTCATGGTTGAGGGCCGCCCGAAACGCCTCGCGCATGGCGAGGTTGCCCATGATTTCCGAGCGCCAGTTGAGATAGAACACGTCGACGAACGAGGGCTGGCGGATCTCCGCGACAATCCCGGGCGCGCCACTGAGCAGCTCGTACTGGTCGTTGGAGACTTCCAGGGCAATCTCGTAGTCGCCCGCCTGCAACCCGGCAACCCGGGCCGCCTGGTCGGGCACAGGCAGGAACTCGATCGTGTCGACCCAGGCGTGCTTGGCGCCGGCGTAGCCGTTGGTCGGCTCGTCGCGCCCGGTATAGTCCTCGAACCGGTCGAGGCGGATGTAGGCGTCGGCTTGCCGCTCCGACAGCATGTAGGGCCCTGTGCCGATGACATAGCTGTCGTCGGGGAACGGATTCGTGCCGACGGTATCCACCACCGATTTCGGGTGGATGATGCAGGCCTGGCTGTTGTGCGAGAGCGCGATCAGGAGCGACCCGTAGGGCTCGCTCAGCCGGAACTCGACGGTCAGGTCGTCCACTTCGACGAACTCATCCACGACGCCGAAGAGCTGTTGCCCCACGCCGCTGATTTCCGCCCATCGCATCACCGAGGCGTGCACGTCGGCGGCGGTCATGGTCTCGCCGTTGTGGAACTTGACCCCCTCGCGCAGGGTCATCGTGTGGGTGAGGCCATCCTCGCTCATCGTATGGGTGTCGACGAGCTCGGGAACCGGCTGGTAGTCCGCATCGTAGGTGAAGAGCGTCTCGTACATCGGGTAGGTGACATCCATCACCACCGCGACCGTGGTTTGATGCTGGTCGAGCGTGGGAGGCTCGCCGATGATGCCGACACGGAGCGTGCCGCCAGGCACGCCGTCCTCGGCTGATTGCCGGGTGGCCGCCCAGGTCGCCGGCGTCCGGCCGATCAGGCCCGCAGCCGCGGCCCCGGCGCCGATCGCCGCCGACCGCTGGAGCACGTCGCGTCGTGTGAGATTGCCTCGTTTGGAAGTCACTGGGTGGGTTCCCCCTGGTGGCGATGCCGTTGGCTCGCGAAACACTCGCGCCCGATGCAGGCTGCTGCCCCCGATCGTATTCGAGATGCGCTCCGTGTCAATCGACGAGGAGGTCAGCGAGGCATGGTACACGACCC
>CBFGRG010000041.1:0-12605 GCA_965651105.1 uncultured bacterium
GAAGGAACTGCCATGAGCACCATCACGCGCGTTTACCGAACCCATATCCCCGTCTCTCCTGAAGCGCTGATGGCCTGGCATGCCTCCCCCGGCGCGTTCGACCGTCTCACGCCGACATGGCGGCGCGTCGAGGTTCTCGACCAGCAAGGCACAATCGAGCCGGGTGACCGAAAGACCCTTCGCATCCCGTTGGCTGGCCCCGCCGGCATCGACTGGATGCTGGAGCACGAGGCGCTGGACGGCGCGCTCGGCTTCGCCGACGTGCAGGTCGCCGGACCGTTCCGGAGCTGGCGGCACGAGCATCGCTTCCTGCCAGCCGTTGACGGTTCCGTGCTGGAGGATCGCATCACCTGGGAGCTGCCCCGAGGCGCCTCACTCGCGGCCGGTCGCAACGAGCACGAGCTCGATCGCCTCTTCGCCTTCCGGCACGACCGGACGTACACCGATCTCGTGCGCCTTGCCAATTCCGGCACGGGACAACCGCTGCGGGTGGCGATCACCGGCGCGAGCGGTCTCGTCGGGCAGCGGCTGTCGGCGTTTCTGCGGGCTGGTGGCCACGAGGTCTTTCGCCTCACGCGTGGCCAGGACGATGCCGAGGACGCGATCCACTGGAACCCGGCGGCCGGAGAGATCGACGCGGCAAAGCTCGAAGGCATGGACGCGGTGGTCCACCTTGCGGGCGCGTCGATCGCTGGCGGACTCTGGACCGAAAAGCGCAAGGCCGCGATCCGCGACAGCCGCATCGATGGCACTCGCCTGTTGGCGACGACGCTCGCGAAGCTCCACACCCCGCCCTCGGTGTTCGTTTCGACCTCCGCCGTTGGCTACTACGGAAGTCGTGGCGACGAGATGCTGGACGAGGACTCGGTGTCCGGCGACGGGTTCCTCGCCGAGGTGGTGCGCGATTGGGAACGCGCGGCCCGACCGGCAGCCAGCGCCGGGATCCGCGTTGTGCATCCGCGCCTCGGTGTCGTGCTTGCCGGCGAGGGCGGCATGCTGCCGCTCATCGCGCTGCCCTTTCGCGTTGGCGCCGGCGGACCGCTTGGTGACGGCGGGCAGTATTTCAGCTGGATCGCAATCGACGACCTGATCGGCGTGCTCCACGAATCCATCACCAACCCGGTGATCGAGGGGCCGATCAATGCCGTTGCCCCACAGGAGGTGACCAATGCCGAGTTCACGGAAACGCTCGCCTCTGTCCTGAATCGCCCGTCGTTCATGCGGGTGCCGGCGTGGGCGATGAAACGCGCCGCAGGTCAGCTGGCCGAAGAGGTCATCCTCGCCAGCCAGCGTGTCGCCCCGGCGCGGCTCGATGCGGTCGGCTTCCAGTTTGCGTGGCCAACGCTGGAACACGCCTTGCGTCATGAATTGGGACGGTATGATGGAAGCTCCATCGCGTCGAGAATCACGAGCGGGGCCGCTCGCGCGAGGGCGGCATGACTGTTGAGCATCGCCGCATCTCGTCGCCTTGACGATTGCAGGGGAGCAGCATGGAGAACATCACCGCGACGCGGCTGCGAAAGGCGGATCACATCCGCATCAACCTCGAGGAGGATGTGCAGCACCGGAGCGTGACCACTGGTCTCGAGCGCTACCGCTTCGTGCATGATGCGCTGCCCGAGCTCGACCTGGACCGGATCGATCTCGCTACCACCTTCCTCGGGCATCGCTTGCAGGCGCCGATCCTGGTGTCGTCCATGACCGGAGGTGTCGAGGACGGTTGGGAGATCACCCGCCGGCTTGCCCTCGCCGCGCAGGCGTTCGGCGTCGCGATTGGCGTCGGCTCCCAGCGTGCCGCGATCGAGGACGCGACGCTGATGCAGTGGTACCAGGTGCGCGACATCGCGCCCGACGCGCTGCTTTTCGCCAACCTCGGCGCGGTGCAGTTGAACTATGGCTATGGCGTGGAGGAATGTCGCCGCGCCGTTGAGATGATCGGCGCTGACGCGCTGATTTTTCATCTGAACCCCATGCAGGAGGCGCTGCAGGCCGAGGGCAACCGCGACTGGTCCGGCCTGCTGGATCGGATCGCGGCCATTTGCGCGACGCTCGATGTGCCGGTCGTGGTCAAGGAGGTCGGGTTCGGCATCTCCGGGCAGGTAGCCCGGCGGCTGGCCGATGCCGGCGTGGCCGCGATTGATGTCAGCGGCGCCGGTGGGACCTCCTGGAGCGCGGTGGAGCACCATCGCGCCGCCAGCGATCGGTACCGTCGCACCAGCGAGACGTTCATGGACTGGGGCATCCCGACGGCGACCTGCCTGCGGATGGCGCGGGAGTCCGTGCCGGGAGTTCCCATGATCGCCAGCGGCGGCCTGCGGACCGGCCTCGATGCGGCCAAGGCAATCGCGCTCGGCGCGGACCTGGCGGGGTTCGCCGGCCCGTTGCTCCGTGCCGCTTCCGACGGGCAGGACGCGGCCCACGAGATGCTCGGCACGATCGTCGACGAACTGCGGCTCGCGATGTTCGGGGTCGGGGCCGGCACGATCGAGGCGCTGAGCCGGACGCCCATGATGGCGGGGGATGACCATGCGACCGCTTGACTCATCGCCCGGTCCGCTGCCCTCTGCCGCGGACTGGCGTGCCTGCGAGGTGCTCGCGAGCGGACACGGCCGCTCGTTCTACCTGGCGAGCAGGCTTCTGCCCCCGAATCGCAAGCGCGCGGTACTGGCGACCTACGCCTGGTGCCGGATCACCGATGACATCGTCGACCACGCCGCCGAGCGGGGAACCGAGGCAACCATGCGAGCGCTGGACGCCTGGGAAACGCAGCTGGTCGAGCCGTCCGATCCGGTGGCGATCGCCTTTGCCGCAGTGCGTGAGCGCTTCGGCGTGCCGGAAGGGCCCGCTCGTGACCTCATCACCGGTGTGCGCATGGACATCGTCCCCGGTACCTACCGGAGCTGGGACGAGTTGCGCACCTATTGCTTCCACGTAGCCGGCACGGTCGGGTTGATGGTGGCACCGATTCTCGGCTGCGACGATCCCGACGCCCATCGCTACGCCGCCGATCTCGGCATCGCCATGCAGCTGACCAATATTCTGCGCGACGTCGCCGAGGACGCCGATATGGGTCGCCTCTATCTGCCTCTGGACGAAATCGAGGCGTTCGGTTGCGACCCGGAGGCAATCCTCGCCGGGACCCCGGGACCACGGTTCCCGGAGCTGATCGCATTCCAGGTGGATCGCGCTCGCCGCCTGTATGGCGAGGCGCTGCTCGGGGTGCCCGCGCTCATCCCCAGCGGCCGGCTGGCGACCCTCGCGGCCGCCCGGCTCTATGCCGGCATCCTGGACGAGATCGAGGCGATGGATCACGACGTCTTTCGCGGGCGCGCCATCGTGCCCGGGCGTCGCAAGGCGCGCTTGCTCGCGGGCGCGTCGGCGTCGGTCGCGCGGATGTCGATCGTGCCTCGGCCATACCGTCAGGTTCCCAGCCGCTCGCTCTTCGCCGGGACGGCGTGGAGCTTCCTGCGGAGGCTGTCGTGACGTTCCCCGGCTCCTGTGAAACGCTGGCGCGCCGCGTGCCGGGATTCAGGTGCGATGGCGCCGCGGATCACTCAGGACTCCGCGGCGATGAGGTCGTCGGCGATCTTCGCCGAGCTCAACACGCCTGGCAGCCCCGCGCCCGGGTGGGTGCCTGCCCCGACGAAGTAGAGGTTTGGCAGCTCCTCCGACCGATTGTGAGGCCGGAACCACGCCGATTGGGTGAGGACCGGTTCCACCGAGAACGCCGACCCCAGATAGCTGTTGAGGTCGTTTTGGAAGTGCCGCGGGTCGATCATGTGCTCGGTGACGATGTGTTGCGAGAGATCGGGCAGATAGCGCTCTTCCAGGAACGCCATGATCCGGTCGCGGTAGGGGCGGGCGGCCGCCGCCCAGTCGGTGCCGGAGCCGAGATGGGGCACCGGCGCGAGCACGTAGAAGGCTTCGCAGCCCTCAGGCGCCAGAGTCGGATCGGTCAGCGTCGGCATGTGCAGGTAGAGCGAGAAGTCGTCCGCCAGCGTCTTGCGGTTGAAGATGTCGGTCAGCAGCCCTTTGTAGCGCGGACCGAGGATGATGTCGTGGTGGGCGAGGGCAGGACCATCCGTGCCGCGGTAGAGACGGTCGGTGCCGAAGTAGATCACCACCAGCGACATCGAGTAGCGCATCCGCGCCAGGCGCCGGTCGGTGTACTTCTTTCGCGCGCTCGCTGGCAGAAGCTGCTGGTAGGCGGCCGCGACCTCGCCGTTGCAGACGACGATATCGGCCGGCAGCGCGCGCCCGTTCGCGAGGCGGACCCCGGTCGCGCGTCGACCCTCGGTGGTGATCTCCGCCGCCTCGGTCTCCAGCATGAGCGTGCCGCCGAGCTCCTCGAACAGCCGCGCCAGCGCGCTCACCACCGCGCCGGTTCCACCCATCGCGAACCAGACGCCCCACTGCCGCTCGAGGTGGTGGATGAGCGTGTAGATACTCGTCGTCTGGAAGGGATTGCCGCCGACCAGCAGCGGGTGGAACGACAGCACCTGTCGCAACCGGTCGTCGTTGACGTAGCGCGAGACGAGTCCGTAAACCGTCCGGTAGCTCTGCAGCTTCACGAGATCCGGCACGATCCGGAGCATGTCGGTGACGTTCAGAAACGGCCGGTCGGCCAGCTCGGTGAAGCCTTTGGCGAAAATGCGCTCGGTCAGCGCGATGAACCGCCGGTACCCCTCCACGTCGTGCTCGGGATTCGTGCTGAAGGCGCTGATGCGCGCCAGCATCGTGTCGGTGTCGCCGCTGTAGTCGAAGTGGGCGCCATCCGGGAAGAAGATGCGGTAGAAGGGATCGATCGGCACCATCGTGACGTAATCATCCGGCTTCCGGCCGGCCAGCTCGAACAGCTCGGTGATCATCCACGGCGCCGTGATCACGGTCGGCCCACCATCGAAGGTGAACCCGTCCTGCTCGTAGACGTAGGCGCGGCCACCGGGCCGGTCCCGCTTGTCGATCAGGGTCACCTGATGGCCGCGAGCGGCGAGGCGCACTGCCGCGGCGAGACCCCCGAACCCGCTGCCGATCACGACGATGCGCTTGCTCATCTTCCTGACTGTCCATTCCTGGTGAGTGGGGCGGTCCAGTCGCCGGCCCAGGGTTCGTTCGTTATACCCCGCCGGCAGTATTCCGGACGGTACCGCGAGGTGCGATCGTGACCGTTGTCGCCCGGCTGCTGGCGGTGATCCAGCTCGTGCTGGCCGTGCGGGTGTTCGCGCGCATGGCCGCGACCGCGCGCGGCAGCCGCATCGAGCGTGCCGGTGACGGCGACCTGAAGATCGGGCAGGTTACGGTGCTCGTGCCCGTGTTGAACGAGGTCGATCGCCTCTCGCCCTGCCTGGCGGGGCTGGCCGAGCAGGGACCGGAGGTCGGGGCCATTCTCGTCGTCGACGGCGGATCGACGGATGGCACGCCGGATCTCGTTCGCCAGTGGGCGGCGCAGGATCCGCGCATCCGGCTGGTCGATGCATCGCCCGTGCCCGCAGGTGTCAACGGCAAGGCGCACAACCTTCACGCTGGACTCCAGCACGCGGGCGCGGCTCCGTGGGTGCTGACGATCGACGCCGACGTCCGCCCGGCGCGTGGTCTCGTGCCCGCGTTGCTGAATCATGCGGATCGCGAGCGGGTGCCGGCGCTGAGCGCGGCGACGCGGCAACGGCTCTCCGGCCCGGCCGAGGCGCTGCTGCACCCGGCCATGCTCACCACGCTTGTCTACCGATTCGGTATCCCCGGGAACGCGACAGTCGATCCGGAACGGGTGCAGGCGAACGGCCAGTGCTTTTTGGTCCGGCGGGACGTGCTGGACGACGCCGGCGGGTTCGCGCGTGTGCTCGATTCGGTTTGCGAGGATGTCACCGTTGCCCGCGATATCGCCCAGCGCGGCCATCGGGTCGGGTTCTACGAGGTTGACGATCTCGCGGAGGTCGAGATGTATGCCGGCTGGCGCGATACGTGGGAGAACTGGTCGCGGTCGCTGCCGATGCGTGACAGGCACTCTGGGCTAGCCGGCCGGATCGGATTGGCCGAGGTCGCGCTGGTGCAGGCGGCCCCGCTCTGGCTCGCCGGCCTGTGGTCGTGGCGGCTGGGTCGCCGCGAGCCGGCGGCGATGCTCAACCTGGCGCTGTTGATGGCGCGGATCGGCGTGCTTGGCGGCACGGCCCGTGCCTACGTGTCTGTGCCGCCGACCTGGTGGCTCTCGCCGCTGGCCGACCTGCCAGTGGCGCTTCGACTGATCGCGATGTGGCGACGCCGGCATCACCGGTGGCGCGGACGGGACTTCATTTCAGGAGACGCGGCATGACCGACATGAGACGCTATCGCATCCCCATCCTGCTCTTCGTGGCGCATCTCGCCGCGCTCATCTTCGGGCTCGTCGGGTTGCTGATCATGCTGCCCAATCCCGACCTCTGGACGGGCGACCCGCGCGCGGTGCGGGTGTTCGACTGGTCGATGGAACACGCCGGCGCGACCCACATCATTCTCGGCGCGCTCGCGGTGTTCGCCTGGGGCGTTGTCGCGCTCGGGTGGCGCAAGACTTCGATCTTCTTCGTTGTCTCATACGCACTTTCGCTCGGCTTCGAGCTTTTCGGCACCGGCACCGGTTGGCCGTTCGGCAACTACGAGTACACCAGCTTCCTCGGTTACAAGGTGCTCGACCAGGTGCCCTACACCATCCCGCTGTCGTGGTTTTACATGGGTCTTGCCTCGTACCTGCTCGGCGCGTTCGTGGCCGAGCGCCTCGGTGTCCGGCGGATGACGCTCTGGACGGTGCTGCTCGGCGCGTGGTTCCTGACCGTCTGGGACCTCGTGCTCGACCCGGCGATGGCCCATGAATCGCTGCGGGTGCAGTTCTGGGTCTGGGACGAGACCGGTCCCTATTTCGGCATGCCGATCAAGAACTTTATCGGCTGGACCGTCACCGGTCTCGCCTTCATGGCGCTGAGCCGCTACCTCTGGCGCGAGGAAGTCGCGCCGCGCGCGATCGACCTGCGCCTGCCGCTGGCGATCTACGCAGTCAACCTCGTCTGGGCGATGGTGCTGAGCGCCAGCGTCGACCTGTGGGCGCCGATCGTGCTGTCCGCGGTGCTCGCGGTCGCGCCGGCGCTGGTCGTGCTGGGGCAGCCGGCGCGTCGAGGGCATCTGGAGCTGGCGCGCGATGCCTGACGTCGCGTGGCGGTTCCTGCACACCGGCAGCGGCATCCTTGCTCGCCGGCGGCTGGATCTGACCGTCGAAGGGGCGGACAACCTGCCGCGCCGGGGGCCGATCATCATCGCTGCCCGGCACTACCATCATCTCTACGATGGCGTCGCCCTGATGGCGACGGTACCTCGGCCGCTGCACATCCTTGTCGGGCTCGACTGGGTGCGCAACCCGGCCGGCAGGAACGCGATGACCGCGCTCTGCCGTGCCGCCGGCTGGCCGATCGTGCTCCGGCGCGACGGCGCGTACTCGCCGGACGATGCCGATGCCCGCGGCGCGCTTCGTCGCGCCACATCCGAGTCCCTTGAGCTGCTCGCCCACGGCCACGCGCTGCTCGTCTTCCCCGAGGGATATCCCAACATCGATCCCGGCTACACGCCCAAGCAGGGAGACGACGACTTCCTGCCGTTTCAGCCGGGATTCGCCCGTTTGGCGACGCTCGCCTTCGCCAGGGGGCTGGAGGTTCCGATCGTGCCGGCTGGGCTCGAGTACCGGCGCGGCGATCGGTGGCGGCTGACGCTGCGCTTCGGCGAGCCGTGCGTGGTGGTCCGGCGGTCCGACGCGGCCGGCGTCATCGCCGAGGTCGAACGGGAGGTGCAGCGCCTTTCCGGGCTGACTCACCGCACCGCGGGCGAGCGGGCTACCTGAGTCGCCGTGATATACTGCCTCGCGGATTATGGGAAGAATGGGAGGCGCCCGATCCGGTTCGCACGTCCACCGCGCCCGAGAGCTCCCGAGCCGATATCCCACCAGGTTTTTCGCGATAATGTTCGGTTTCCGGCCGCGCGCCCGACGTTGACGCTTGCGCGGCACACACCTCCGGAGGTCCCCGGCTCGTGTTCCGACCCCTCTCCACGCTGTTCGGCTTTTTCAGCCGGGATCTCGGCATCGACCTCGGGACGGCCAACACCCTCGTCTACGTCCGCGGTCGCGGCATCGTGATCTCCGAGCCGTCAGTTGTGGCGATTGACACGAAGACCAAGCGCGCCCTGTGGGTGGGTATGGAAGCGAAGGCGATGATGGGCAAGACGCCCGAGTCGATCGTTGCCGTGCGTCCGCTCAAGGACGGCGTGATCGCCGACTTCGACACCGTCGAGATGATGCTGCACCACTTCATCCGCAAGGTTCACCTGCAACGCCTGATGGCGCCGCACCCGCGGGTGGTGATCGGCATCCCCAGCGGTGTCACCGAGGTGGAGAAGCGTGCCGCCAAGGACGCCGCGCTTTCGGCCGGTGCCCGCGAGGCGTACACGATCGAGGAGCCGATGGCGGCCGCGATCGGCGCCGGGCTGCCGATCAACGAGCCGATCGGCAGCATGATCGTCGACATTGGCGGCGGCACCACCGAGGTCGCCGTGATCTCGCTCGGCGGGATAGTCGTCAACCACTCGATCCGGGTCGCCGGTGACGAGATCGACGACGCGCTGATCCAGTATGCCCGCCGCGATCACAACCTCGTGATCGGCGAGCGCACCGCCGAGAACGCCAAGATGGCCGCTGGCTCGGCCTACCCGCTGGAGGAGGAGGTACGCGTCAACCTGCGCGGTCGCGACCTGCTGACCGGGCTGCCGAAGTCGGTCGAGGTGAGCTCGGTCGAGCTGCGCGACGCGATCTCGCAGCCGGTCAACACGATCATCGAGCTCGTCAAGAACTCGATCGAGGAGACTCCTCCCGAGCTGGTCGCCGACATCATGGAGCACGGCATCACGCTCGCCGGTGGCGGCGCGTTGTTGATGGGGCTCGACCGGCGCCTGCAAAGCGAGCTGCGCATGCCCGTGCACCGGGCCGAAGATCCGCTCACCTGCGTCGCGCGCGGCACCGGCCGCGTGGCGGAGGCGCTTCACCTGTACCAGCGCGCGCTGGCGGGCGGCCAGGAGCTGCGTCGCGGCTGACGACGTTGTTCGCCCGTCGAAGGGTGATGCATGACCACGATATCGCTCAGAAAGACGGCATCCCTCGCGACGATCTTCATCGTGATCAGCCTGCTGCTGGTCGTGATGGATCGTCGCGACATGCTCACTCCCCTGCGTGAGGGACTCACAAGCGTTGTCTCGCCAGTGGCTGAGAGCTTCTCCCGCGTATCGCGGGGACCCGACTTTCGCAGCGACATCGAGAAAGAGCTCGATCGCGCCCGCAGGGAGCTCGACGCGGTCAAGGCCGAGAACGCCAACCTGAAAGCCGAGCTGGCCGAGTTTCAGACGCTCGACGCCGAGGTCCAGGCCGAGGCGCGACGTCCGGAGCTCGACTACGTCCCGGCGACGGTGATCGGGCACGATCCCACCGGCAAGCAGAAGTTCGTCGTGATCAACAAGGGCAGTGCCGACGGCATCGAGGTCGGCATGGCCGTCACCGATCCGAACTACTACGTCGGGCAGGTGGTCGAAGTCTGGGACGACCAGGCGAAGATCATGTTCATCATCGACAGCAGCGCCAGGGTGGGGGCACAGTTGCAGGAGAGCCGGGCCGATGGCATCGTCGTCGGTCAGTGGCAGGTCGGTGGTCGCCTCCAGATGCAGAATGTCGATCGGGACACCGAGGTAGAGGATGGCGAGCTGGTGATCACCTCCGGCGTGCTCACCACCGAGACGCGCGGCGTGCCGCCCAATCTCATCATCGGGACCGTGTTCGGCGATCCAACCGAGGCCGCGCGGTCCAATGAAGTGGCCTGGGAGGTTCGCCCGGCCGTCGATTTCGACAAGCTCCGCACCGTGTGGGTGGTAATGCCAAATGCCGACGATGGAAACCAGTAACACTGGCGGGATCGACCTGCGGCTCTCGGCCGCGCTGGCGGTGGCCAAGGCGACAGCGACGGGAATCCGCATCGCGGGGCGAGGGGGTGGCACCTCTGCGCCAGGTCTCGTCGCCGATCGGATCGATCCCGGTCTCCTGACCAAGCTCACCGGACGGCTGGAGCACGGCGTCATCATCGTCGCCGGCACCAACGGCAAGACGACAACCTCACGCATGATCGCCGACATGCTGGAGGCGGCCGAGATGCCGACCGTGCACAATCGCTCCGGTTCCAACCTGCTGCGGGGGGTCGTATCGGCCTTCGCCGGGCAGGCGTCGATCGTGGGCGGACCAGGCGGCACGGTCGGCGTGATCGAGGCGGACGAGGCCGCGCTGCCGCAAATCCTTGCCCGGGTGACGCCGCGGGTGCTGTTGCTCAACAACCTTTTTCGGGATCAGCTCGACCGCTTCGGCGAGCTGGATGCGATCGTCCGCAAATGGCGGCCGGCGCTGCAGGCGCTTGGGCCCGATACGACCGTCGTCGTCAACGCCGACGACCCGACGCTGACTGCCATCACGGCCGATATCGCCGCGCGCGTGGTGACCTTTGGCGTGGACGATGGCGGGCATCGGCTGGATGCGCTCTCGCACGCCGCCGACGTGCCAGCCTGCCGAGTGTGTGGGCACGATCTCGACTATCGCGCGCTCTACCTCTCGCACCTCGGTGACTGGTTTTGCCCGAGCTGCGGCAATGCACGCCCGTCGCCAGATGTGACCGGCGCGCGGATCGCGTTGAAGGGCGTTGAATCGCTCCAGGTCGACGTGGTCACGGGTGACGAGACCACGTCGGTGGGGATCGGTGTGCCCGGCCTCTACAACGCCTACAACCTGCTCGCCGCGGTCACGGTCGGACGGCAGATGGGCCTCGCCATGCCGGTGATCGCCGGCGCGATGGCGTCGTTCCGCTCGGCGTTCGGTCGCATCGAGCGGGTGGCCTATCGCGACCGCGAGTTGACGCTCGCGCTGGTGAAGAACCCGGTTGGGTTCAACGAGGTGCTGCGGATGCTGACCGCTGAAACCGGCGGACTGGAGGTGCCAACGTTGATCGCCATCAACGACCTCGACGCTGACGGCCGCGATGTAAGCTGGCTCTGGGACGTCGATTTCGAGCTGCTGGCCGATGGCGGCGGCCCCCTCGGCACGACCGGCATTCGCGGTGCCGACATGGCGAACCGGCTGCGGTACGCCGGTATCCCCGACGAGCGCCTGACACGCTACCCCGATGCGCTGGACGCCGCGCTCGATGCCTTCGTCGAAACCATCCCGGCCGCAGGCTCCGGGTACATCCTGCCGACCTACACCGCGATGCTCCAGATCCGCAAGTTCCTGGCGGATCGCGGCGCGGTCGAGACGTTTTGGAAGCAGTAGGGGAGGGCACCATGAGCGACGCACCTGCCCGCGTGAAGATCGCGTGGCTCTACGGGCAGCGCATGAACATCTATGGCGACCGCGGCAACGTGATCGCCCTGGCGCAGCGCGCCCGCTGGCGCGGCATCGAGCCGGAAGTGGTGGAAATCGGCATCGGCGAGCCGATCCCCGACGACGTCGACATCTTCTTCTTCGGCGGCGGTCAGGACGACGAGCAGATCGCGGTCTCCCGCGACCTCGCGGGGGCCAAGGGCGAGGCGATCAAGGCCGCGGTCGACGAGGGCGCGGCCCTGCTGGCGATCTGCGGTGGCTACCAGTTACTCGGGCATGAGTACCGTCCCTACAATGCCGACGTGTTGCCCGGAATCGGCCTGTTCGATGTGACATCGGAGGCTGGTCCCGAGCGATTCATCGGGAACGTTGTCATCGACACTGACGAGTGGGGCACCCTGGTCGGCTTCGAGAACCACAGCGGTCTGACGTGGCTGGGCGAGGGGGTGGCACCACTTGGAAAGGTGCGAATTGGCCGTGGCAACAACGGCAAGGATGGCACCGAGGGTGCGCGCTGGCGAAATGCTGTCGGATGCTACCTCCACGGCGCGCTTCTGCCCAAAAACCCGAACCTTGCAGACTGGCTCTTGCAGGCTGGCTTGAATCGGCGGCATGAATCTGGCGTTATACTTAGAACATTAGGGGATGAGGCCGAGCGGGCCGCGCACGAGAGTGCCGTCCGCCGGGCCGAGGTCACCCGGTAGCGCGCGTGAGCGTTTCGCGGTTCCCCATGACCAGTGAATGACGGTGCGGAGACACCGAGTGAGGAAGACCATGGCACGACTTGACAGTCTCGACGAGCGCATTTTGTCGAGCCTACAGGACAACGGGCGCCTGACAATGAAGGCGCTGGCGGAACAGATTGGCATGTCCAGCCCAGCCGTGATCGAGCGGGTACGCCGGCTCGAGGAGCGGGGGATGCTCACCGGCTACCGGGGGCTGGTCGATCCGGCTGCGATCGGTCGGCCGATGTCGGTGCTCCTGCAGGCAACGGTGCCGCACGGCAGCCAGGAGGAGTTCCTGGGCGCGTTGAAGGGGCATCCGGCGGTCGAGGAGGTGCTCCGAGTGAGCGGTCCGCGCAACTTCGTGGTGCGGGCACATCTCTCCGGCACCGAGGAGCTCGAGGAGCTGATGGATCAGCTCGGCGAGCGGTGCGACGCGATCGAGGCGGAGATGATTCTCTCGATCC
>CBFGRG010000042.1:0-12423 GCA_965651105.1 uncultured bacterium
CCACTACGGGTTTGCCGCGGCCAGCGGGTTCTCGGAAGTGCAGTGCGGACAGCGCGTCGCCTCAAGCGGGATCTCGGTCTTGCAATATTCGCAAACGCCCGTGGTCGGATCCGGAGTCGTCTCGCCGCGCCGCACGCGCTCCATCAGGGCGTTCAGAGGCTTGACGACGAAGAAGAAGATCACTGCCGCGATGATCAGGAACGAGATCAGCGAATTGATGAACGCGCCAATGCCGAACTCGCTGTTGTTGATGGTGAACGAAATATCGCTGAAATCCGGTTGGCCGCCGATTGCCGCGATCAGTGGCGTGATCAGGTTCTCGACCAGCGAGGTGACCACCGCACCAAAGGCCGCGCCGATGACGACCGCGACAGCAAGGTCAACGACATTGCCACGCATGATGAACTCGCGAAATTCCTTGAGCATCACTCCCTCCCTCTCCGGCCAAGAGCCACTCCCTCGCGGGAACGCGAACACTCTCAACCGTGATGTGCACGAATGTACCCGATGATCGTGCATTCGTGCGCGATCGACGCGTCGTAGTACTTTCTTCCTATTCGCGCCGTTGGAAGCAGAGTTTACACGACTTCGCCCCGGCTGGTCATGACCAGCCGGGACGGTAGCCCTGGATCGATCATCCTGTCACCACACAGGTCTTATGCTGGCGCGCAGGACGACGGACCAGCCGACAATGTGAAAGAGGTCTCACCCGCCGTCTCATCCATCCAGAACGGCTCGGTGCTGCACGTGTTCTGGAACATCGTGTTCGCGCCGTTGGAGGTATAGACCTCGAACACGCTGCCGGTGATGAATTCGGTCCACTGCCCGGCTTCGAGCCAGCCATCGTACGCAACCTGGCCATCGGCGTAGACGGTGACGGCGATCCCCTCCGACGCACCGACCTTGATGCTCGTCACGAATTCGCCACCCTGTCCGCTGGGCTCGGCCGGTACCGCTGGCGCGGCCGTACCACCGTCGCCAGTCGGCGCGCCGCTGGCCACCGGTGCCTGCACCGCGGCGGTTTCGTCCGATACCGTCGGGCCGATCGTCATTGCCATCACGACCGTATCGCCGGAGGGAGCGGCGATCACGCCCGCGCTATCGACCACCAGTCCATCCTGGGTGTTCAGCGCGGCGACCTCGTTCTCGAGCGTTACCTCGGCCGTGCCGGACACCACAACCAGCAGCGATGGCCCCGTACCGCCAGGAAAGTCGGCGGTCTCGCCCTCGCGCAGGACGTATCGCGTGAACTCGAAATCGTAGGTGCCTTCGCCGTACCCGGTCACATCCGGGCTCAGGTAAAACGCGCCCTCCCCGACCTGATTGCTGTTCGACACCTCGAAAATCCAGAGGGTCGACGGCTCGTTGCCCTCGGGCGTGGTGGTGTAGCCATCGCCGGCGGCCGCGAAGAACGCCTCGCCCGGCTCGAGTCGGACGCGCTTGCCGGTCTGGTCGGTGCGAATGATCGACGTGCCGCTTCGCTGCAGGATCACGCGGGCGTTGCCGGTCACCGTATCGGACCCCGACAGCGTCACCTCGCGTACCTGCCAGATCACGCTGCCACCGTTGAGATAGACCAGCCCCTGCGCGAGGACAGGGGGATCGAAATCACCCTGCGTGCCGGACGCCACCGGGCCACTCGGTGCCGACGGCAGCGATTCGGTCGACTCGGCGGTGGCCGCCGGCTGGCTCTGAAGCTGACCGGATGTCGACCCGACCACGGGTGTCGGTGTCACAGCCGGTTGCAGGCCGTTGCCCTCGGGCGACGAATCCGCGTCCTGCGCATCGACCCGAGCGCTCACAGCGAGCATCATGGTCACGATCATCAGCGCGCACGTCGCCAGCCCGACGGCGTGACGCCACCTCTGGTGCTTCACGGTCCCATCCCTTCCCGCCATGTCTTCCCCCTCCGGGGACCACCGGCGCAGGCGTATCGCCAACCGTCGCCCCCTCCAGGTGGCAACAGGCGACCACGAGCGTGCAGCGGTCAGTACATGTTCCTTCGTATCCTAAACGGTCACACGGCGATTACCAACTGTCCGGACGCCCCTCACAAGCAGATTCCCGCCGGAGTCGGTAGAGTATTGCGCAGTGTCCGATCCACGCCGCCCCTCCCCGGGACGAGGTCAAGCCATGTCCAGTCGCCGCCAATCGCCCGCTCCACGACCGCTCCTCGATCACCTCACCTTGCCGTGGGCAGTCGCGATCGTTGCCACGGTCGTCGCCATCGCGCTCGGCGCGTGGGCGTTATCACTCCGCGGTGACCTCGACGCCGCCGAGAATCGTGTGGCCGAGCTCACCCAGGAGCGAGACGAGATCCGCCGCGCCGCCACCGCCACGGTCTACGAGCTGGCCCCGACCGCCGACGGCCCCACCGAAGCCAGCGCCACGCTCTATCTCACCGCAACCGGGTCGGGCGTGATCGAGGCCGCGAACCTGCCGCCACTCGACGACGGCCGCGTGTATCAACTCTGGTTCCATCCGAGCGCGGGCGACGATCCGTTGCCGGGCGCGACATTCACGCTCGATGACGACGGTCTCGGGTTCGCGCTCATTGCCGCCGACACCGGGACATTCGAGACGATCTCGATCTCGCGAGAACCCGAGGGCGGCAGCGAGGCGCCGACGGGGCCGACCATGCTGACCGGCGATACCGCCGGGGCGCGGGGGTGAGCAACACCGAGCGCACCACGCCGCTGCCCGGATCGCCAGTCCGCTGGTACGACGTGGCCTGGCTGGCGCTCGCATTTGGGGTCGCCCTGTTGCTGCGCTGGCCGTTCCTGACGATGCCGATGATCGCCGATGAGGGTGGGTATGCCTACGCCACCCGAGCATGGCTCGATGGCACCGGGCAGCTCTATGGGGACGTGTGGATCAGCCGCCCACAGGGGATTTTTTACCTCTACGCGCTCATCTTCGAGACGCTCGGCACCGATGCCGTCGCGTTCCGGCTGGCGGCGTGGCTGTCGATCTGCGGCACGGCAATCGCCGTCTGGCTGATCGCGCGGCGCTGGCGGCCGGGTCCGGTCGCTCCCCTCGCCGCGATGCTGTTCGTGATCGTCTCCGGCGCGCCGAACCTGGAGGGATACACCGCCAACTCCGAGATGTTCATGGTCCTCCCCTCGGCCTGGTGTGTCTGGACCGTGATTCGGGGGATCGAGACGCGATGGGCACACCATTGGGTATTCCTGGCCGGAGTGCTGGCCGGTGTGGCGACGATGCTCAAGCCGTCGGGGATCGTGATGCTGCCGATCGCGATCTTCACGATCGTTGTCACCACCCGCGGGACCGAACGTGCGTGGCGCCTGCCGACCGCGTGGCTGCTGGCGGGCCTCGCGACGATCGGCATCCCGGCGCTGATCCATGGCTGGGCGCTGGGCTGGTGGGATTTTCTCTACGCGACCGTCACCTACCGGATGACGCTCCAGAGCAGCGCCACGGTTGGCGCCTCCCATCATCTGGCCTCGATCGGCCGCCTGACGCTGCGTCTCCTGCCACTGCTCATCCTCGTGGCCAGCGTCGCGCTCATCGCCCACCACCAACAGGTCATGGCGGCAGCGCGCTCAGTACCCGGCTGGATTCGAAGCGATCCCGCCAGGCGATGGCGCGATCGCGCGCAGGCGGCACTGGCGCAAAGTGGCAAGCCGCCAGCCCTGCGCCACGTCTCCGTGCCCGCCGACGAGGTCGGCATGGTGTTGCGGCTCTGGGTTTTGGCATCGCTCGCCGGAATCGCGATGGGCGGTGACTGGTGGGCGCACTACGCCATCCAGATCGCGCCCCCGTTCGCGATCTGGTTCGCGGGGCTGCTGGTGGCGACATTCGCCGCCGCCCGGCGCTGGCTCAGGTGGCTGATCGCGGTCGGGAGCGTGGCGGTGGTGCTGTCGCCGTGGTGGGTGGTGTCGCTGGGGTCGACCGAGGCGATGTCGAACCACCTGTTCGCCCACCCCGGGTACCAGGCGCAGGACGAGATCGCGGCATGGCTGCGGGAAAACAGCGCGCCCGGCACGCCGATCTTCGTCGCCTTCGACCAGGCGGCGATCTACTACCTCGCGGCTCGGCCTCCAGCCTACCGGCACCTTTACGACCAGGAGCTGCGCGCCCTGCCGGAGTCGTATCGCGAGATCATCTCGATCATCCGCAGTCCCGAACGGCCGCTCTACATCGTCAGCACGCGCCAGCCCGGTCCATATCCGGACGACAGCCGCACATTCTGGCAGGAGGTCGGCAAGTACTACGAGCTGGAAACGATGATCGACGACATCCCGATCTATCGGGCCCGCGACTACACGCCCCCCGCCCCGTGAGGAGCCACCGGGGCGCGAGCCTTCTGCGCCGGGCCGCGACACCTCAGTGACGACGTCGGCGCAGCACCGGCACCATCCAGCCGAGGATCGCGCCGATCAGCCCGAATATCAACAACGCCCAGACGAGGCGCATGCGGAATTCCCAGAAGAAGAGCGTCAGATCGACGCGTTGCGAGTTCTGCGCGGCGAACACCACCGCCAGGATCAGGAGGATGGCGAAGGCGAGCCGCTTCGGCGAGATCCCGACGCCGGTGGGGTACTCCCGTCGCGGCGGTTGCTGCTGGATCACGGCTGTCCTCCCCTCACAAGCGCCAGGATGGCTCCGCGTGGTCGTGTTCGGCCAGATGATGCCCGGATTCATCGACCGCTCCGGGCGAGCTCATTCGCTCGTTGTGCAGATAGGCGGCGCGACCGATCGCGTGGGACGCCATCGGCGTGGTGATCGTCAACATCAGGATCAGCAGGATCAGGCGCTTGATGCTCGCGCCATCGCTCTCCAGCATGGCCGCGATCGCGATCACCGCCACGCCCAGGAACGCCGACTTGCTGGCCGCGTGCAATCGCGTATAGATATCCGGCATCTTGATCATGCCGTAGACACCAAGGGTCATCACCAGCAGTCCGAGCAGGAGCAATCCATCCGAGAGCAGGTCGATCATGGCACTTGGCTCCAGCAGGTGCAGGCAGGCATCATTCCAGCCCCTGTTCGCTGTAGTACCGCGCAATCACAACGGTGGACATGAACGAGAGCAGGGCGAGCATGAGCGCCGCGTCGAGATAATAGGAGCGCCCGGTCGTCGTCGAATACAGGATCAGCACGGCGATGAGGATCAGCGTCAGCGCATCCAGCGCGAGCACGCGGGTGAGCGTGCTGTCCCCGCGAATGACGATCACCACCGTCGCGAGCAGCAACACCAGCATCCAGACCAGCGCGATGTAAAAGACGAGCTCGGTCATCGACTGGCCTCCTCCGGCAACGGCGGCACCACCCGCCGCTCGAAATTCTCGAAGAGCCACTGATAATGGTCGCGCACCGCCTCCGGGTCGCTCGCGTCGATCGCATGCACCAGCATCTCGTTGGTTTCCTCGTCGACATCGATGAGAAAAGTGCCCGGCGTCACGGTGATCACAAAACCGGCCATGCCGCTGGAGACCGGCGACCGCTCACCGATTGGGATGCGAACGATGCCAGGGTGATCCAGGGGATGGATGCCGACCACGCGGGTGGCGACCAGCCAGGTGCCGGTGAACACCTCCCTGATCTCGGCCAACACGAAGATCGGGAAGAACAGGACTCCCTTCAGCACCCTGGCACTCGACGGCAGGGGCTTTGGCAACACTACGTTGTGGAAAATCGCCAGCAGGACCGCCGTCAGGACGACACCAAAGATGAGATCCTCCCAGGCAAAACTGGCGACCGTGAGCGCGTAGGTGGCCGCGCCGAGCGCCAGGAAGAGCGGGATCAGGATCATGGCAGCGCCTCCTGACTCGATGCCGGCTCGAGCAAGCCGGTGACCGCTTGTTCGGCAAGCTCGAATACCGGTTGCGGCCAGAACCCGACCACGAGCAGGGTAATGGCGATCACCGTCACCACCACGCGCGGCACGGAGGGCGATTCGGGTGTGTCGCTCGAGGTCGCCCAGAACCGACCCCGATAAAGCTGGAACATGTACAGGACCGACAACCCGCTGCCGAGGAAGATGAGCCCCACGATGACCCACGCCCGGTCGGAAACAGCGGCCTGGAACATGGCAACCTTGCCCAGGAACCCTGCCAGTGGCGGCACCCCCGCGACGCTGAACGCGCCAATCCCGAACGACACGCTCACCAGCCAGCCGCGCATGCTGATCGACAGGAAGAGCAGCCCCTTGTTGAGGGCGTTGATGACCGCATAGATGATGACGGCGAACAACCCGGCCTCGCCGCCCAGCGCGAGCGCGATCATGATGTACCCGACCTGCCCGATCGCCGAATAGGCCAGCACCTCGCTCGGCGACTGGCGAGAAATTGCCTGCACCGCACCGTAGATGATGCTCGCCGCGCCGAGCACGATCAGCACCGGCGCGCCGTAGTCGAGCTCCCGCGGGAGGATGTCCGCGCCGAACCGCAGCAGGCCATAGCTGCCGATGTTTGCCAGCGCGCCACTGAGAATCGCGGCGACCGATGGCCGTGTACCGGTGTAGACCGGCGCCAGCCAGAAGTGAAACGGAAACAGGCCGAGCTTGATGCTGAAGGCGACAAACATGATCGTCGCAATCAGGATCGACGGGCTCGTCGCCACCAGCGGTATCTGTGTCTCGATGCCCACCATGTCGAGCCGCCCGGTGATGTGATAGAGCGCGGCGATCGAGATCAGGAAGAGCATCGATCCGAGCAGGTTGACCACGATGAAGAGAAACGCCGCCCGGAACTGGCGTGGCGACTCACCGTAGCTGGCCAGCACGTAGGCGCTGAGCATCGCGATCTCGAAAAAGACGTAAAAGTTGAAGGCGTCACCGGTGAAGAACAATCCGGTCAGCCCGACACCCATGAACAGCACCAGCGCCGGAAAGATTCGGGCGCGGATGTGGTTGGCCGTCTCGAAGATCAGCGCCGCCAGCAGGACGAACAGCGAGAGCACCGCGAAGATGATGCCGAGCGTGTCGACCCGCAGCGAAATACCGACCCCATGATCCCAACCGCCGATCACCATGTGCTGCGTGCCGTGACGCACGACGTCGATGGCGAGCCAGAGCGTGGACACCAACGCCGTCACGAGGATCCCGATGGCCAGCAATGCGTTCTTGAGGCGGGTGCCATCGAGCACGGCAAGCAGGATGGCGCCGAACCAGAGAATGCCGAGCGGGAGAACGATCATCTCGGTGCCCCCTCCCGGATCGTTTCGACGGTCTCATCCTCTTCGGCGACGCGCTCCTCGTGCGTCTCGTCCTCTCGGGCTCGCTCGTCGCGAACACGGTCGTCCAGCTCCGCCTGCACCTCCTCGGCACGCGACAGGCGCCGCATATCGACCGACGCGTGAGAGACATAGACGCGCCACGCCAGGCTCAGCACAAGCGCGCTGACCGCGAAGCTGATCACGATCGCCGTCAGCGTCATTGCCTGCACGAGCGGGTCGGCGGTGTTGCTCTCGAGCGGGTAGATCGGCGCTTCGCCCCGGCGGAGGCCGGCCGACATGATGAACAGGTTGGCCGCATTCCCGATCAGCACGGTGCCGAGAATCAGGCGAATCAGGTCATGTTTGAGCAGCAGGTACGCGCCGGACCCGAACAGCACGGCGATCGCGAGGGAAAGAATGAGCGTCATGGCCGCACCTCACCGGACGCCGTCCGCTGCTGTTCACCCCGCTCGCGGCGAGCTTCGCGCGTGACACGCTCCTGGGCGCGCACGATGCTCGCCAGCGTGCCGACGCCGAAGCCAAAGACGACGAGAAAGACGCCGACGTCGAACGCAACCGCGGTGAGAATCTCCAGGGTGCCGAAGTGGATCACCGGCTCGCCGGGCAGCGGCTCATGCGTGAAAAGCGCCTGGCCCCGGATTGAAGGAATGAAGGCTGTCAGCAGCGCGATGAGCAGGCCGATGAACACGCCACGTGGGGCCACGTGCACGACCCACAGCCGTTGCAGCTCTTCGGGCCCGAACACGAACAACTGCATGGCGACACCGAGCGATGCAATCACGCCGGCAGAAAATCCGTCGCCAACATCGGCGTACCCCTTGACCATCACCCCGATGGCGACGATGAACGTCGGCAGCAGCAGGATACGGACGACAAGCTTCGCGAGATCGCTCATCAGCGCAGCCTCCCCGCACGCATCAGGCTGAGAATGCCGAGAAACGCGATCGCGACGACGGTGATCTCGCCCATGGTGTCGAACCCGCGGAAGTCGGCGAGGATCACGGTGACGATGTCCTTGCCGTGCGCGAGCGGTGTCTTCTCGATTTGCGCGTCGATCACGGTTGTCGATGCCGACGGGCGCGAGAGCGCGCTCCAGACCACGAAGAACGCCAGCAGGCCGGCGATCATTGCGATGATGGCATCACGACTTGTCCGCAGGCGAGGCGCGCGCAGCCGGCGCTCGTAGCGCAGGATGGGATTCGGAATCAAGACCAGCATACCGATCAACACGAGCGCGAAAATGGTCTCGATCAACACCGCCACGAGGGCGACGTCCGGCGAGCCGATGAAGGCGTAGACCGCGGCGAGGCTGTAGCCGACACACGAGAGTGTCAGCGCGATCCGAAGGTGATCCCGAGGGATCGTGACGACAAGACCACTGATGGCCGCGACAACAACCATCATGGCCAACGGCAAATCGTCCTTGTCGACGGCGCCGACCACGAAGGTTCCCTGGGTCGGCGTGACGATCACGGCGAGCACCACCAGCACGCCGGCGGGAATCAGGATTGTCGCGATGCGGCTGCGAAGATCGCGCACCTCGAAGTCGTGCGTGCTGTCCGAGAGCCGGTTGAGCAGCCGAATGACGACGGCGTAAAGGTAGGTCGGGCCGATCCGGTCGCCCTTCTCGACGAACGCGCGCAGGGCGGGGCTCCACCAGCGCTCGGTGAGCACGACCGCCGCGCCGAGCGTGTAGACGACGAGCGCCATCACGACCTCGGGCGTGAGCGTGCGGGGGTACGCGACGTGGATCGGCGCCGTAGCACGCAAGCTGATGGACGCGGCCTTTTCGGCGATGTCCGCGAACGGAGTCACCCACACCCCGCCGATCAGCGCGATCAGCCCCAGGACGACAACCGGTGCGGTGAGCAGCGGGGTCTGCGGGGTCACCTCGCCCCGTTCCGGACCGAGGAAGGTACGAACCCAAAACCGTCCGATGTAGGCAAACGTCAGCGCCGCGCCGATGACCGCGAAAACCTCCATCGCGAGACCCTCGTGATGGGCGGCGGCGAAGAACAACTCGTCCTTGAAGAACCCGATCGTCAGTGGCAGCGCCATCATGCCGGCCGAGGCGAGCGCGCTGCCGGCGGCCAGCCACGGCATCCGCCGGGCGAGCCCACCGACGCCGTCGAGCGAGGGCGAGCCGGTCGATTCGGTGACCGCACCCGCCGTCATGAAGAGGGCGCTTTTCACGATCGCGTGCGCGACGACGTAAAACGTGGCGCCGATCACGCCCTCCTGGCCGCCGATTCCGAACATCAGCACGACGTAGCCGTATTGCGACACGGTGGAATACGCGAGGATCTGCTTGAGCACGTCGCGGGTCAGCGCGACGATTCCGCCAACCACCATCGACGCGCCGCCGATGATGACCAGGGCCGTCGACAGGCGATCATCGAGCGCCACGAGCGGATACACACGGCCGACCAGGAACACGCCGGCCGCCACCATCGCCGCCGAGTGCAGGTAGGCCGAAACCGGGGTCGGCGCGGCCATCGCCTTCGGCAGCCAGAAATGCAGCGGAAACTGGGCGCTCTTGGCGAGCGCTCCGGCGAGGATCAGCGACACCGCCCAGGTCACCGGCGCGGACGGCTCGGCCAGCTCGATCAGCTCCGGCAGGGAGAACGTTGCGTACTCGCTCCACAGGATCACCGATCCAAGCAACACGCCGATCGCGCTGATCACGGTTACCAGCAGCGCCATCATCGCGGCGTCGCGGGCGCCCTCCTCGTCGGTGTCGAAGCCGATCAGGAAGTACGACGCGATCGCGGTGAGGTCCCAGAAAACGAAGATCAGGATGAGATCCTGCGCCATCACGAGGCCGACCATCGAGGCCATGAACAGGTGCAGGAAGGCGTAGAAGCGCACATCGGCCAGCGGGCGATGACCGGTATGCGCGCGGTGGATTGGCATGTAGCCGGCGGCGTAGATCGTGACGAGCAGGCCGATCCCGGTGGCGAGCAGCGCGTACATCGTCGCGAGCCCGTCCAGCGTGACGGAAATACGCACGCCCCAGGTTTCGATCCAGTGGGCCTCCCACGATGCCGGGTCCTGGGTGGCGCCCCAGACGACGGCGAGGAATGCCACCGCCGCGGACGCGACGGCGATCACCGGAACCCTGCGCGGCTCCCAATACCCGATGATCACCGTTGCCACCGGCGCCAACATGGCGACGATGAGCACCAGCAATGCCGGGTTGGGGTCGTTTACCCAGGTCATCGGTGAGGGTCCCTGTCTGACATCCGGCCGGGTGGCAGGCGCGCGAGCCTCCGGCCGGTGTGGGAGGCGAGTGTGCTGCCGCCGAATGCCACCGGGATTGATGGCACCCGTTACGTCTTTTCTACCACAGCCCTCGCCCGGGCCGCGCAGAAATCCGGGATGAACTGCACGCCAGCGGACCGGATCGCGTCCGACCGCCCGGGATCACCCCTCCAGCCGCACCGTCTCCCGCTGGGAGCGCTGGGCATCGTCAACGCGAGTGAGCGCCGGGATCTGCAACACCTCGGCGGCCAGCTCGATCACCGCCCGGCGCTCCGGCACGGGCAGCCCATCGAACCTGTCCTGCGCGGCGGCAGGGAGATGCTTGCGCAGCCGCCAGGCCTGACGGGCATCGCGTCGACTCATGACGGGATCGTCATCCGCCTGGACGCTCCACGCGGCGCAGATGGCGCGAACATCTTCAGGCGCGCCCGGCAACACCTTTTCCACGAGAAACGCCAGCTCTTCCACCAGTTGCGGCTCGGCAACCGTGCCGTGGGCCGGTTGGCGCGGCGTCTCGATGGAACCGTTCGCCAGCGTCTCAGTCGCTGCCGGCACGGCCGGACGATCCGGCCGTCGCGTCCACAGGACGCCACCAAAAATGAGCGCGATGCCAAACGACATGGCGATGTAGAGGTACTCGTAGTGCCCGAGGCGCGTCAGCGTGCCACCCATGGCCACGGAGATGGTACCGGCGACGATGAGCGAGCAGCCGATCATGCGGTTGCGGAACGCGCCGGTACGGCTGAAACGCCAGATCGACCACAGCAGCCCGCCGACGATGATCAACGTGCCGACAATGTTGATCGTCAGCGACATGGCCTTGAGGGCCCCGGAGCGATCGATCGCCTCCCACCCCTCGGTCGCCAGTCGCGCCTGATCGATCGGCGCGCCGAGCACCAGCGCGCCCCAGATGGCGGTCAGCAGGACGGTCGCGCCGGGAGCGAACCGGCTCATGCGGTGTGGGAACAGGAGGTAGAGCTCGCCGATGGCAAGGAACGCGACCACGAGCGCCGGGCCCGTCGCGTAGTACAGCCGTGCCAGCCATTCGGTCCAGCCCAGCTCCCGGCCGGCGGCATCGGCTCCGGCAGCCAGCGCGAACATGGTGAAGGCGATCAGCCAGGCGATCTTGTCAGGGCGCGGACGCTGGTGGGCGTCACGAGCCATCACAATCGCGCAGAGCGCGGCGATGACGGCGGAGAGGATGGGAAAGACAACCACGGATACCGGTGCCCGTCACGCGCGGCGCGGGTGCCGCCCAGATTCGACACCGGCATTGTACCGCCCCGGCGAGGGTAGCCAGGCGCGCGCGAGGCCTATGGAGCGGCCTGCTCGCGAATGTATGCCGCGATGTTGGCGATATCGTCGTCGGTGACCTCGAACGATTCGTAGGGCCCGGGCGCAGGCGAATCCGAGTGCCCTTCGCCTTCCCGCACGATCGGGTACAGCGTGGCGAAATCGATATCGGCGTAGGGACCGCCGGTCTCGAGCAGATCCGGCGCCGCTCCGGTCGCGGAGTGGCAGACCTGGCAGTTGAACGTGAACTTCGTCCGTCCGAGCGCGGCCACACCGGCGGTCTCGTCCGCCGGAGACGCTGCGGCGCTGGCGGTGCCATCAGCCTGGGCGACCTCGGTGGCGCTTTCTGTCGGGGTGGGCGTGATCCCGAGTGCCTGGTCGATCTGCTCCTGGGTGGCCCGGCCACAGGCGACCGCAAACAGCATCAGGGCGATCACCGTCAAAAAGGCTGCACGCTGCCGAAACCGCCGTCGTTCCACGAACCACTCCTCGCATCTTCCGATGGCGACGCTGGTGCCGGCCTGACCGGCGATCCTGAACTGGGAAGCTGGCAGAAATCGTAGTCGCCAGCGCCGGTCGCGTCAACAGGTTGACGCAGCTATTCGGCCGCTTTTCTCCTCCGAAAGGACGAATCGCGGATTGCTGGAGCATCACGAGAACCGTCTGACC
>CBFGRG010000043.1:0-12357 GCA_965651105.1 uncultured bacterium
ATGCAGGATACAGCAGAATCGTCTGATTTGTACGGAGGGTCCAAACTCGCGGCGCGAGATTCTTTGCGCTCGGTACCTGTTCGATGGTTCCCGTCGCCTCGTACACTGAAATCCCCCCACGATGCCGTGGAGTTTTCCGATGCCGGATCGCAAGTCACCGTCGATCGTTCGAAACGCTTGTGCGTCCGGCACGACCGGCTGTCCCGTACCTCGAATGCGGGTCGGCTGTTTGATGGGCCCGACGACCAGACCCTACGCAACCGCGCCAGAGGAGCACCGTATGAGCCTGACAATGCGACACGCCCCGATGTACCACCCGAGCCTCGACCACGATAGCTGCGGTGTTGGGTTGGTGGCCGATGTCCACGGCCGGCCCTCACGGGAAATCGTCGAAAAGGCGCTCGCAGGGTTGATCAATCTCACGCATCGCGGTGGCGTTGGCGCCGACGCCCGGACCGGCGACGGTGCGGGCATCAACACCCAGATTCCGCACGCGCTGTTTGCCGAGACGCTGGCCGAATTCGGTGCCGGCAATCTCGGCCCGGGCGAGTACGCGGTGGCGATGACCTTCCTGCCGCGCGCGGAAGACGCCACCGACGGAAAACGCATCCTCGAGGCCGCGCTGGAGAAGCGTGGCCTGCAGCTCCTCGGTTGGCGCGAGGTGCCGATCGACCCGAGCGTGCTCGGAGAGACGGCGAAGCGGGCGCTGCCCGATGTGTGGCAGGCGTTTATCGCGCGGCCCGAGGGGATGGACATTCCCGCCTTCGAGAAGGCACTGATGATCGCCCGGCGCATCGCCGAGCGAGAGGCTGCCGCCGCGGCGATGCCGGATTTCTTCATCTGCTCGATCTCGGCGCGGACTGTCGTCTACAAGGGCTTCTGCCTGCCCGAGGATCTCGCTCGCTTCTACCTCGACCTTCAGGACGAGCGGGTTGAAAGTGCCATCGTGCTCTTTCACCAGCGTTACAGCACCAACACCTTCCCGACCTGGGGCATGGCGCAGCCGTTCCGCTACATCGCCCACAATGGGGAGATCAACACCATCCAGGGCAATCGCAAGTGGATGCTTGCCCGTCAGGGTGATTTCGCCATGGATGGCGTCGATGCAGCGGACCTCGCGCCGGCCGTCGCGCAGGAGGGGAGCGACTCGCTCAGCTTCGATAACGCGCTCGAGCTGCTGCACCATGGCGGCCGCACGCTGCCGCGCTCGCTGATGATGATGGTGCCGGAGCCGTGGGAGCAACTTCCGGAGATGGACCCGGATCGCCGCGCGTTTTACGACTTCAACGCCGGACTGATCGAGCAGTGGGACGGTCCCGCCGCGATCGCCTTCAGCGATGGCGCGCTCTGCGGCGCGACGCTCGACCGCAACGGTCTGCGGCCGCTTCGCTATGCGGTCACCAGCGATGGCCTCTTCGTCGCCGGCTCGGAGGCGGGCACCGTCGAGATCGACCAGGCGAAGGTGATCGAGAAGGGGCGCCTCGGCCCGGGTGAGATGGTCCTCGTCGACACCGAGGCCGGACTCGTGCTGCGCAACGATGAGCTCAAGGCCGACATCGCCGGCCAGCAACCGTATCGCCAATGGCTCAACGAGCACCGCATCCGCCTCGAACCGGCACAGCCCGCCGAAGAGCCGGTGCCCGTGCCGCTCGATGCTGATCTCAAGACCCGCAACGCGTTGACGAAAACGCCGCCGGAGGAGCTCGCGCTGCAGCGTGCGTTCGGATACACCGCCGAGGATATTCGCCTGATCGTGTCGCCGATGGCTGGCGAGGGCAAGGAGCCGACGTGGTCGATGGGCGACGATGCGCCGCTGGCGGTGCTCGCCGAGCAGTCACGCCCGATCTCGACATACTTTCGCCAGCGGTTCGCGCAGGTGACCAATCCCGCGATCGACTCGCTCCGGGAGCGCAAGGTGATGGCGCTCGACGCCTTCATTGGACCACGCGGCGACCTGCTGTCCGAGTCGCCCGAACAGGCGCGGCTGATTCACGTCGACAGCCTGGTGCTGTCGCAGGAGATGCTCGACGCGATCGTTGCCAACGGCACGCTGCCGGTCGCGACGGTTTCCACGGTCTACCCGGCCGATGCCGGGGATGGCACGCTTGCGTCCGAGCTTGACCGCATTGTCGCCGAGGCCGAGCAGGCCGCTCGGGACGGCGTGGGCGTGCTGGTGTTGAGCGATCGCGGCGTGGATGCGACCCACGTCGCCGTGCCGATGGCGATGGCTGCCGGCGCGATTCACAACGGCCTGATCGCCACCGGGTTGCGTTCGAAGCTGGATATCGTCGCCGACACCGGCGAGGTTTGGGATGTCCATCAGCTCTGTGTGCTGATCGGTTATGGCGTTTCGGCCGTGCATCCGTGGCTGGCGCTGCGGGCCGCCGCAGCCCTCTCCGGCCAACGTGGCTACGAGGCGGTCACCCCGCGCGAGCTGCGGGAAAACTACCTTCATGCGCTGGAGGCCGGCTTCCTCAAAATCGCCGGCAAGATGGGCATCTCGACGGCGAGCGGGTATCGCGGCGCCCAGATCTTCGAGATCATCGGTCTGAACCAGGAGGTCGTCGATCGTGCCTTCGCCGGCACCATCTCCCGCGTTGGCGGGCTCGGGTTCGCCGAGCTGGAGCGCGATCTGCTCGCTCGCCATGCCGAGGCCTACGGCGCGCCGATGAAGCGACTGCCCGATCACGGGTTGATCAAGTACAAGCGTGACGGCGAGAGCCACGCCTACGCGCCACCGATCGTCAAGGCGATCCAGCAGGCGAGCCAAAGCCACGTCCCGCAGGACTTCCAGGCCTTCCTCGACATGGTCAAGGATCAGCCGCCAACCGCCATCCGCGACCTGCTCACCTTCGTCCCGGCGGGCGACCCGGTGCCGCTCGAGGAGGTCGAGTCCGAGGCCGACATCATCCAGCGATTCGTCGTCACGGCGATGTCGCTCGGATCGCTCAGCCCGGAGGCACACAGCACGCTCTCGATCGGCATGAACCGGTTGGGCGCGCGATCAAATTCCGGCGAGGGTGGAGAGGATCCCCACTGGTACGAGGAGCCCGGACCCGACCGGATGCATGCGAAGGTCAAGCAGGTTGCCTCGGGTCGTTTTGGCGTCACGCCGCGCTACCTGAGCAAGGCTGACGAGCTGGAGATCAAGATCTCGCAAGGCTCGAAGCCGGGCGAGGGTGGGCAGATTCCGGGCCACAAGGTGACCGATTTCATCGCCCGGATGCGACATGCGGTGCCGGGGCTGCCGCTGATCTCGCCGCCGCCGCACCACGATATCTACTCGATCGAGGACATCGCCCAGCTCATCTACGACCTGAGACAGGTCAACCCGCGCGCGAAGGTCGGCGTCAAGCTGGTCGCCGAGTCCGGCGTCGGCACCGTCGCGGCGGGCGTCGCCAAGGCGCGAGCCGATTACATCCTCATCAGCGGGCACTCGGGCGGCACCGGCGCGTCGCCGCTGGCATCGATCAAGCATGCTGGCTGCCCGTGGGAGCTCGGCCTCTCGGAAACCCAGCAGACCCTGGTGCTCAACGGCCTGCGCTCGCGTGTGAAGCTGCGTACCGATGGTGGCATCAAGACGCCGTCGGACATCCTTACCGCGGTCCTGCTCGGCGCCGAGGAAATCGGGTTCGGCACTTCGGCCCTGGTCGCGATCGGCTGCGATATGGCGCGCCAGTGTCATCTCAACACCTGCCCGACCGGTATCGCCACTCAGCGTGCCGACCTGCGCGCGAAGTTCGCCGGCACGCCGGAGCACGTCGTTGCCTGGTTCGAGCAGATCGCCGCGGCGACCCGCTCGCTGATGGCCGCGCTTGGTATCCGCAGGCTCGATGACGTTGTAGGACGGACCGACCTGCTTGCGCGAGCCGAGGTGCCCGGACGAGCCGAGTTGCTCGACCTCAGCGGCCTGCTGGCAGAGCCGGCGCCGGAGGAACAACGACGCCAGACGATGGTGATCGACCACAACGCCACGCCGACGCTTGATGACGAGATCCTGGCGGAGATCGGGCCGCGCCTGGCTGCCGGCGAGCCGATCGAGATCTCGCGTCCGATCCGGACGGCGAACCGGACGGTCGGCGCGCGCATCGCCGGGTACCTGACCGTGCAGCGTGAAAGCACGCCGACGCCGCTTGAACGCGTCACCTGTACCTTCCAGGGAAGCGCCGGACAGAGCTTCGGGGCGTTCAACGTGGCCGGGCTGCGGTTGCGACTCCTCGGCGAGGCGAACGACTACGTCGCCAAGGGGATGGGTGGTGGCGAGATCGCGATCATGCCGTCGAACGACGCGGCCTTCGAGGAGCCACAGGCGATTGCCGGCAATACGATCCTCTACGGCGCGACCGGTGGCACGCTCTTCATCGCAGGCAAGGTCGGCGAGCGCTTCGCGGTTCGCAACAGCGGCGCGACGGCGGTTGTCGAGGGCGTCGGCGATCATGGCTGCGAGTACATGACCGGCGGCCGGGTGGTGGTGCTCGGGGAGACCGGCCTCAACTTCGGCGCCGGCATGACCAACGGCGAGGCGTGGGTTTGGGATCCGGCTGGGGCCATCGAAACCAGTGTCAATAGCGAGTCGGTGACGGTGCGTCCCGGCGAGCCAACGGAGCTCGATGACGTGAAGACGCTCGTCGAGCGCCACGTCGCGGCAACCGGCAGCGCCCGGGGTCGGATGATCCTGGCTGACTGGGAGGCGCAGGCGGGGGCGTTCCGGCGGATCGATCCGCTCGCGGCCGTCGAGGCGGCGCGTCTCGCGGTCGAGGCCGAGAACGAGGCCGACGCCGGCACCGGCGCCGCGGACTAATCATCCTGACCATTCAAAAGTACGAAACGGGCCGGCTGTTGAGCCGGCCCGTTTCAGGCGAGTTCGTGCCGGGGCGACGTCCAAACGAGACGTCCCGGATGCGGTCGGAAGCGTGTTTAGCGCACCTTGCCGCGGGCGGCGATCTGCCAGGTATCGACGACGTGCCCGTCGCGAACGATCAGCATCTCGTCCATCAGGTTCACCGTCGGGCAGACATGGTTCGGCACCACCTCGACCCGATCCCCGATCTCGAAGCCCGTTTCGCCCTCCGGCACGTGGACGACCCCGTGCTCCTCGCTGAGCTTGATGATGATCGCGTCCGGATGGTCGACGATGTAGCCGTGCCCCTTGTGCCCGCGGCTCGGGTCCATGGCCAGCGTCTTCGCGCCGGTGTCGAGAATCGCGCGGTCCGCCGCCGGCCGGCTGACGACGGTGGCCACGAATCGCGCCGCCATGTCGTCGACCCCGAGCTGGCCATAGCGCAGCGCCGAGTTGTCGTTGAAGACGTAGGTGCCCGGGCGCATCTCGGTCACGCCTTCGACGCGCGGGGTGATGAATCCTGCCGGGGTCGAGCCGACGCTGATGGTGGTCAGCTCGATGCCTTCCGATCGGATTGCGTTGGCCGTCGCGACCATGTCCTCACCGGCCTTCGTGGCAACCCGCTCGATGTCGTCCGGATCAGCGCCGTTGGCCTGCCCCTCGTGGGTCATGATGCCGACGAGATGCAGATTCGGAAGCCGGGCGACTTCCTTTGCCAGCTCGACTGTCTCCTTACCGTATGCCACACCGCTGCGGTCCTGGCCGGTATTGACCTCGATCATCACGTCCATGTGCGCATCGAAGCGGGCCATCGTCTCCGAAAGCATCTTCGCCGCGGCGAGCGAGTCCACCGCCTGGATGATGCGCGCCTTGTCCATCAGCGCGACCAGCCGCTCAAACTTGTTGATGCCGAAGGTCGGGTAGGCCAGCAGAACATCCTGGACGCCGGCCTCATGGACCATCACTTCCGCCTCGCCGACCTTGGCGCAGGTGATGCCGATCGCCCCGGCGGCAATCTGGAGTCTGGTGATCTGCGGTGTCTTGTGTGTCTTGATGTGCGGCCGGACATCGACGCCGACACTCTTCGCGAATGATGCCGTCCGCGAGATGTTGTTGTGCAGGATCTCTTCGGACACGATCAGGGCCGGGGTTTCGACTTCGGCGTCCGGCGCGAGGATCGTCTGGGTTGCAGTGACAGGAGCGACCATGTCGGGGTATCTCTCCCTTGAGACGGTGACCGGGCGGAGCGTCAGGGCGTTCCGCATCAATGGGCTTCATGGTACACGCTCGGGCAGGGGTGTGCGCTCCGAATCGCGGCACTGCATTCCCTGGGGTTGAACGGGTACCGATCAGCGCCCGGGGAGGGCGTGAGAGGGACGTCTTGAACGCGTGCGCAGCGCCATCACCGCTTCGGTCGAGCGCGATCCATGCCGGACGACAACTCCCGGATTGCGTCCGTAGGGACGGCCTGTGCCGGCCCGATTGGCGTCCCGACGTCAATACCCAGCTCACGTACGGAGGCTGGTGTGCGACTTCAACCGAGATAACGGGCGAGCTTGTCGAGCGACGAGCGCGTGCCGGCGTCGTTGTCTTCCGGCCGCACGCCGGCGGGAAGGTTGTGGAAGGCGATGGTCACGTCCGTCTTGCTGTCCATGTCCACCAGCGTGACTTCCATGATCATCTCGCCCGCGAAGGCAGGATCGTCGGAGTCGAAGGTGATCGCTTCAACGATTCGTGATGGCGGATCGAGCTCGACGAACCGGGATGTGTAGCGGTCCTCGTGTTCGGCCGTCTTGCCGGCGTGCTCCTGGTCCGACGTGGGATAGAACAGCGACATGGTGTATCCGCCGCCGACGCGCGGGTCGAAATCGTGCATCGTCGCGGTCATGTCGCCCGGAGCTCGCCAGGCCGCCAGCGCCTCGGGATCGATGAAGGCGTGGTAGACCGCTTCGCGCGGCGCGTTGATCATTCTTGACGTGCGGGTGCCTGGGCTCGCTTCCTCGTGTGTCATGGGGATGCCTCCTGCCGTCCCCGAGCTTGGCCCCGGCGGGGTCAGAAGCCGCGGGAGACCGGCCAGCGGGTGCCGCTGGTGTCGATCCAGCGACCCTGCGCCGAGGAGCGGTGGACGCCGTCGATGATCTCCTGCACTCGCGCACCGTCCTCGAATGTGGGGAGCTGCTCGGGCGCCTCGCCGGAGCGGATCGCCTTGATCCAGTCCATCGCCAGCAGCGCCGTCGGTCGCGCGAGGATGTGGCTGAACTCGGGGAGCTTGCGTTCCGGGCCGCGCGGCACGTCGATCTCGAAAAGACCCGCGTCGCCGCTGCGGGCTCCCCAGAGCGCACCGTCGCCCTGCAGCAGGATCAATCCCGACGAGCCGGAAAGGGTGATTTCTTCACCGGCGTCGGTGGCGGCGGTGGCGCAAACGTGGATCGTGCCGATCGCCCCGTTCTGGAACCGCAGCATCAGCGAAAAATTGTCGTCGGCATCGACGTGGGCCATCTCCGACGAGTCGGGAAGGTGGCGCTGTGGCACCATCGTCGCGGTGAGCCCGGCGACGGCCTTGATGTCGCCGAACCACCAGCGGAGCAGATCGATGTAGTGCGACCCTGACGCGGCCAGCATCCCGCCGGCCTTGTCGCGCTCCATCAGCCAGCTGAAGGGGCGGCCCTGCGGATCGGCGAGGCTGGAGCGGTAGACGACGATCGACGCCGATTGTGGCGTGCCGAGGAACCCCTCGTCGATGATCGTCTTGACATGGTGCCGGGCCGGCATGTAGCGATACTCGTGGTTGACGACCGCGGTGACATCGGCGGTGCGGGCGAGGTTGACCATGTCGCGCGCCTCGGCGAGGTTCCGCGCCATCGGTTTTTCGCAGAGGACGTGCTTGCCCGCCTCGATCGCGGCGATGGCGATGGTGTGGTGCAGGTAGGGTGGAGTGGCGATGACGACGGCGTCAACGTCCGGGTGGTCGACGATCTCGCGGTAATCGTCCGAGGGCAGGTCGATGCGGTGGCGGCCGGCCATCTCCTTTGCCCGCTCGATCCGGCGGGAGCCGATCGCCACGATCTCCGTATCCTCGAGCTGGCGGAATACCGGGATATGAACAGCCGCGCCGATGCCCGTGCCGATGATGGCCACGCGCACCGGCCGGTTGGGGTCGATCTCGACCCGCAGCGGGGAATAGCGGGCGGAAGGCACGTAGTAGGACACGGAGCAAGCACCTCGCAAGGTCCGGGAGCCAGGCACGCGAATGGGTCACGATTTGGATCGGACGTGCCAGACTTCCCATCCGTACACGCTAGGCTACCACAGTATACGGACACCCCCGGACGGTGCCCGGCACTGTCGAGCAATGAGGAGCGAACATGCGTATCTACACGGCAAAGGGCGATACCGGCTCGACCGATCTGCTGGGCGAGCGCGTGGGCAAGGACGATCCCCGGATCGACCTGCTCGGGGCGCTGGACGAGTCGACTTCGGCGATCGGGCTCGGTCGGGCCCACGCGACGATCGAGACCTGGCGGGAGCACCTGATCGCGGCCCAGCGGGATCTCTACCAGATCATGGCCGAGCTGGCGTTCACTGACGATCTGCGGCCCGACGCCTATCGATTGCCGGCGGCGCGGGTGGAGTGGCTGGAGGAAGCGATCGCGGCGGTCGAGGCATCCGTAACGCTGCCGCCGCAGTTCGTGCTGCCCGGCGACACGGTGTCCGGCGCGGCCCTCGATGTCGCCCGGACGGTTGTCAGGAGGGCGGAGCGGCTGGCGGTGAGGCTCGACCGGGCGGGGCAGATGCCCAACGCGGAGATCCTGCGCTATCTCAACCGGCTGTCGACGCTACTGTTCATCGTCGCCCGCGCCGAGGATCTCGCGGAAACCGGCGGCCCCCGCCTGGCGAAGGGCGATCAGGCGTAACGCCGTTCCAATCCTCGTTCTTTGGCGCAGGCGACATTGCCCGCTTCAAGCCCTGACGTCATCGCTTGAAGGGTGCGCGGGCAAGTCGCCGCTACGGTGGCTTCGTACAGAATGCGCAAGCTCCCCGATTCGGCGGGATTCCCCGCCAGTATCCTGTATCCTGTTCAGGATTGTGATCGAGCGGCGCAATGCCGCAGTTTTTCAGTACACGGAGGCACCAGCACCCATGCGGATGGCGCACATGTTCGGACGGACCCTTCGCGAGGCACCGGCGGATGCCGAGATGCCCAGCCACCAGCTCATGGTCCGGGCCGCGATGATCCGCCCCCTCGGCGCCGGCCTCTACAGCCTGCTGCCCCTGGGGTGGCGTGTGATCCGGAAGATCGAGCAGATCGTCCGCGAGGAGATGGACGCCATCGGCGGCCAGGAAATGCTGATGCCGGTCGTGCATCCCTCCGATATCTGGGAGCGCTCGGGCCGATTCCACGAGGTGGGGCCGGAGATGGTGCGGCTCAAGGATCGCGGCGGCCGCGACATGGTGCTGGCGATGACCCACGAAGAGGTCGTTACCGATCTCGTCTCGACCGAGATCAACTCCTACCGGCAGCTCCCGCAGATCGTCTACCACATCCAGACGAAGTTCCGCGATGAGCCCCGCGCTCGTGGGGGGCTCGTGCGTGTGCGCGAGTTCACGATGAAGGACAGCTACACGCTCGATACCGATGCCGAGGCGCTCAACACCGGCTACGAGAAGCACGCCGTCGCCTACGATCGCATCTTCACGCGCATCGGTCTCGATTTCATCAAGGTCGGCGCCGATGTCGGCATGATGGGTGGTTCGAAGTCGGAGGAGTACATGGCGTTCTCCCCGCACGGCGAGGACACACTCTATATCTGCTCGGCTGGGGACTACGCGGCCAACAAGGAGGTCGCCGAGTTCCGGCGCGATGAACCGGTGGCTGAAGACCAGCAACCGATGGAGATGATCGCGACCCCGAATACCGACACCATCGCGTCGCTGGCCGAGTTCCTCGACATCCCGCTGAGCAAGACGGCCAAGGCTGTCTTCTTCATGGGTGAGAGCGGCCGCTTCGTCTTCGCCGTCGTCCGCGGCGATCTCGACGTCAACGAGACCAAGTTGCGGCAGGCGACTGGCGAGGGAACACTGACGCCGGCGACGCCGGAGCAAATCCGCGCGATCGGCGCCGAGCCGGGCTATGGCTCGCCGGTTGGGACCGCCGGGGCGTTCATCGTCGTTGACCAGAGCGTGCGCGACACGCCGAACCTCGTTGCCGGCGCGAACAAGCCGGGATATCACCTCAAGAACGTCAACGTCGATCGCGACTTCCAGGCGGACCTGGTCGCTGACATCGCCTCGGCCTGGGAGGGCGCGCCCTGCCCGGTGTGCGGCTCGCCGATGAAGGCGGCGCGCGGCATCGAGGTCGGGAATATCTTCCAGCTCGGCACGCGCTACACCGAGAAGATGGGGGCGACCTACCTCGACAAGGACGGCAAGGCGCAACCGGTCGTGATGGGCTCCTACGGCATCGGCATCGGCCGCAACGCCGCTGCCGTGGTGGAGCAGCGACACGACGAGCGCGGCATCATCTGGCCGGTCTCGATCGCGCCGTACCACGTATCGCTGCTCTCGCTGGGCAAGGATGCGGAGGTGATCGAGGCGACCGATCGCCTCTATGATGAGTTGCAGGAGGCCGGCGTCGAGGTGCTCTATGACGACCGCACCGACCGGCCGGGCGTCAAGTTCACCGACGCCGAGCTGATCGGCAACCCGATTCGGCTTTCGATCAGCAAGCGTACGCTGGAAGCGAACGAGGTTGAGCTGCGGCTGCGAACGGAGAGCGAGTCGGAGATGGTGCCGATGGACCAGATCGTCGACCGCGTCCAGTCGATTCTCGCGGAGCTCTTCGCGAAGCTCGATCCCGAGGCGGGCGCATGACCGATCGCGATCAGGAGTTCCGTATCGAGACGCGGGAGCGCCAATGGCTCGCCGGGATCGGCATTGCCGTTCCGTTCGAGCAGTCCGAGGCGCGGACCGAGGCCGCGTGGGAGGCACTGATCGCGAAAGCCGACAACCTGCCCGAGTCGCTGCATCGCGACGAGTGGCTGAGCGCCTGCCACATCCGCGAAAGCGAGCTGACCTGCTATGTCGGCCTGACCAGCGACGAGCCGCCTGCGGAGCTGCCGGACGATCTCGTTGCCTTCTCGATCCCGACGCACGAGTATCTCGTGGCGCGGCACACGGGTGGCCGAGAGGAGCTTGGCAACCTCTACGCGGCGATGTTCGCGTGGCTGAAGCGCGAGGGGCGGGAGGTCAACCGCGAGATCCTCTGGCTGGAGCGGTACACGGCGCCCCCGACCCCCGGTACGGATCCCGAACTGGAGATCTGGCTACCGCTTCGGGAGCAGGGAGGCGCGCGATGAGCGTGATCGATAACCCTGTCGCGCCCGAAACCAATGCCGAGCGCTATCGCTATCGCCTGACTTCCCGTGAAGGGAGCTGGCTCACCGGCCTCGTCACAAGTGGCCCGTTCACCGACGCTCACGAGCGGGTCACGGCGCAGTGGGAGGAGCTGGTGGCACGGTATCGGGAGATCGGGCTTGGCGAACCGGCCGAGTGGCTCGCTCCCAGCCACGCCCGCGAGACGGAATTCACCTACTACATCGGGCTGGAGCACGCGGAGCCGTTCACCACCATCCCGGAACGCATGGTGTCGATCGAGCTGCGCCCGCGTGAGTACGCCGTCGCCAGCTTCACGGGTTCACAGGATGAGCTGATCCAGATCTACACGGATCTCGACGCCTGGATCGTGCGGCAGGGCAGGGAGCGCGATTCCCGTTCGCTCTGGCTTGAGTCGTACCCGCGCCCGTACCGGCGTGGCGAGCGTGTGCTGGAGCTCGAGACCTGGCTGCCGCTGGTCAGCGAATCCGGCGCCTGACGGATCCGTCACGCGATCGCCGGCTCAACCAACCCCTCGAACACCGCCCAGACTGCGACCTGAGACCGCGAGTGCAAGCCCAGCTTGGTGTAGATGTTGGATGCGTGGCGCTCGACCGTCGCGATCGAGATGCAAAGCGTCTCCGCGATCTCCCGGTTCGTGCAGCCGCTTGCCATGAGCGTGGCGACCTCGCGCTCCCGCGGACTCAGCCGTGAAGCTGGGGTCGCCTCGCGACGCCCACGGACCGGGACTGCAACCAGCGGTCCCTGGGTTTCAGCGGCGATATCGAGGCCGCTCCCAGGTCCGCCATCGTTCAGCCAGGTTACGGCGCCCAGGATGAGCGCCATGGCCTGGAGCATGTCATTCCGCTGCATCGATGCCCCCGCTGTAGTCAATTGATCGTGACGTTCGCGCATTGCGATCTCCGTGGGCGAGGCGCTTGCCAGGTCGTGTCAACGCTCACGATTGTGCGGGCTGGCGCAGCCTCACACATCGGGACAATCCCCCGGGAAATGGCGCACGTTCCACCCTGATATTTGACTATGAGGGGGAACCCCTACAGCGCTATTCAGATCTGCTAGGCGACTCACGGTGGCCGCTGCGCGACCACCGGGCGGACCCCGCACACAGGGTGCGGGGCTACAGA
>CBFGRG010000044.1:0-12214 GCA_965651105.1 uncultured bacterium
CGATGCGCACCACGCCGGCTGATGATGCTCGAGCCGTCAGGCGGCGCCAGCCGGGCCACGAGTGCGCCAGGGCGGCGGCTTCCTCATCGAGCTCCTCGTCATCGACGCGGTAGAGCTTCGCATCAGGCGCCATCCGGTCGGTGAACATGATCCCGTCGAGGTGGTCGATTTCGTGCTGGAGCACTCGCGCCAGGTAGCCGTGCGCCTTGATCCGCACCGGCCGGTTTTCCAGGTCCATCGCCTTGACCGTGACCGACTCGCGCCGTACGACCTCCCCGGCGAACCCGGGAATGCTCAGGCACCCCTCCATCGCCGCCACGTCGCCGTAGCCACGCACGACCTCCGGGTTGAGCAGGATGTAGCGGTATTCCGGATCATCCTCATTGTCCATGCCGGCCGGCACGTGGACCGTGATGATGCGGCGCATCACGCCGACCTGTGGCCCGGCGAGCCCGACCCCTTCGGCATGCTCCATCGTTTCCCACATGTTCCCGGCGATCCTGTGCAGCTCGGGATCGGCCTGCCGCACCTTCGTCGCCTTCTGGCGCAGCCGCGGATCGCCATCGATCAAGATGTCCATGATTGCCATTACGCGTTGTCTCCCGATTCTCCTCCCGCGCCGTTGTTTCGCGGGCGGTTCCTGCTCCCTACATCATACTCTGCGGGTCGACATCCACGACCCACCCGGGCGCAGTCGGGATACCGTCGAGCATCGCCTCCAGCGCCTCGGCGCGCACGACGAACTGCCACTGGTATTCGCCCCGGACCTTCGCCACGAACGCGGGTGTCGGCCCGAGCATGTCGATCTCCACGCCCGCCCGGCGCGCGTGCTTCGCCACCGAGATCGCCATTTTCTCGGCGGCCAGCGCCGCCTGTCGCTCGTTCCTGTCGCGCACCACGTAGCGCACCAGGCGCGTGAAGGGTGGGTAGCCGTGTTGCTCGCGGAAGGCGATCTCGGCGGCGTAGAAGGCGTCGTAGTCGTGATCGGCCGCGGCGACGATCGCGTAGTGCCGGGGAGTGTAGGTCTGGATCGCCACGCGCCCGCCCGGACCGCGCCGCCCGGCCCGGCCCGCCACCTGCGTCAGGAGCTGGAACGTGCGCTCCGCCCCACGAAAATCGGGCAGGTGCACCATCGTGTCGGCGTTGATCACGCCGATCGTCGTCACGCCGGGCAGGTCGAACCCCTTGGCGACCATCTGCGTGCCGACCACGATATCCGCCTCGCGGCGCTCGACCCGGCGCAGCATCGCCTCGTATCCACCCTGCCGGCGCACGCTGTCCTGATCCCACCGCAGCACGGATACGCCGGGCCACAGCCTCTTCGCCTCCTCCTCGACGCGCTGGGTGCCGGCGCCGAAAAAGTCGAGCGGTCCCTCGCACATTGGGCAGTGGGGCGGTGGCTTTTCGCGGAAATTGCAGCGGTGGCAGATCATCATGTGCCGGTCGCGGTGGAAGACGAGCGGGATGTCGCAGTACGGGCAGATCAACCGGCTGCCGCACGACCGGCACAGCACCACGGTCGATTGCCCGCGCCGGTTGAGCAGCAGGATCGCCTGTTCGCCCCGGTCGAGGCTCTCTCGCACATATCCCTGCAGCGTGCCGCTCAGCAACGATGTGTTGCCCTGCCGCAGCTCGAGCCGCAGGTCGATGGTTTCCACTTCGGGCAGCGCCAGCGCGCCGGCCGTACCGGAGGCATCGAGCAGCGCCGGGCTGACACGATCGGACAGAACCAGCTTGCGATAGTCATGCTGATCGGCGTGCCACGCCGATTCCACCGCTGGCGTGGCGCTGCCCATGATCAGCCCGGCCCCGGCCTGTCGGGCGAGAAACTTCGCCACTTCGCGCGCGTGGTAGCGCGGTTCGACATCCTGCTTGTAGGCGCCGTCGTGCTCCTCGTCGATGATCACGACCCCGAGCCGATCCATTGGCGCGAACAGCGCCGAGCGCGGACCGACGACCACATCGAACCGGCTTGCGGCGATCCCTTCCCAGACCTGAAGGCGTTCGGCGTCTTTCAATGCCGAGTGAAGCACCGCCACCCGGCCGGGGAAGCGGTCGATAAAGCGGCGCACGACCTGTGTCGCCAGCCCGATCTCGGGCACCAGCACGATCGCGGTGCGGTCGTGCGCGAGCGCCCAGCCGACCGCGCGGAGGTAGATTTCCGTCTTGCCGCTGCCGGTGACGCCGAACAGCAGGTGGGGCGTGGAATCGCCAGCCTCCAGGGCCGTGCGGAACGCCGTCCACACGCGCTCCTGATCGGCGGTGAGGCGCGGCGCCGGTGCGGCGGCCGGCCGCGGGGCGCGGTCGGGGGTCAGCTCGACCTCCTCGATCGCGCCCTTGTCCGCCAGCGCCTTGATGATGGCCCGCGTCACGTCGAGGCGTTCGCGGAACGCGCTTTCCTCGATGAGGTCGGGTTCGTCCGAGCGGCGAATCCGTGCCATCTGCTTCAGCGCGTCGATAACCTCGCGCTGGCGATTGGCGGTGGGAGAGAGCTCGACATCCGGATCGACCAGCCGGATGTAGCGCGTCGACGGCACCTCCGCGCGGTGCTGGTCGGTCCGACGGATGCGATCGACCCAGCCGAGCTCCTCCAGCGCCGGCAGCACGCTGGTCAGTGCCTGCCCGGTGCGGGCTTTCAGCGTGTCGGCCTTCAGCGGTCGCTCCTCGCGCAGGATCTCGACGACCTTGCGCTGCATCGGGGTAAGCAGGGCGTCGTCGAACGATTCATGGCCGTCTGCGAGCGTGTACCAGTCGATCGTTCGGTTGGCGATACCGCGCGGCAGGAAGAGCGACGCCGTTGTATAGAGGGCGGAGGCCGTCTCCCGCGCCAGCCACTCGGCCAGCTCCCACTGATGCTCGCTGATCGCCATCACCGGCTCGACACGAGAGTGGAGATCGCGAACCTCGAAACCACCTGGCGCCTCGTTGTGGACGCGCACCACGAACCCGAGCGCCAGCTTGTTGCGCAGCGGCGCCCAAACGAGCTGGCGTGTCTGCAGCTCATTCGCGAGGGCGTCCGGCACCCGGTAGGTGAGGACGCCACCGCGCATCGACGCGCTCACGCCGTCGACCGCGACCTCGGCCCAGGTTGTCATTGTGTCGTCGGACATCCGGTTCTCAGTGTCAGCGCTCGCTGCAAACAGCTGTCATCTCTCGTCCGCGCAGGCGGCCGGACCGAGCCGGCGTCACCGCTCGTATCCTGATGGTCACGACAGTTGCACCGCGCGTGACGGCACCGTGCGTCGTCCCGTTCGCCTGGCGATCACCCGGTGTTCTTGAGACCCCCGGCGATGCCGTTGACGGCGAGGTGAAGCGTTTGCAGCACATCCTCATCGTTGGGCCGCTCTCGCAGGCGCTCCAGCAACTCGACCTGAATGTAGGACAGCGGATCGACGTACGGGTTGCGCCGCTCGATGCTGCGCTGGAGGACGGCCTCCAGGTCGAGCAGCCGTTCCTCGCCACGAATTGTCGTGATCGCATCGACCGATCGCTGGAACTCGTCGACGATGCGCCCCCAGATTCTCTCTCGAATCGTCTCGTCCTCGACGAGCTCGACGTAGCGATGGGCAACGGTGAGGTCGGCTTTCGCCAAAGCCATCTCGGCGTTGCCGAGCATCGCCCGGAAGAACGGCCACTCCCGCTCCATCTGCTGAAGCAGCTCCAGTCCGTCCGAATCGATTGCATCGGACAGCGCCGAGCCGATACCGTACCACCCCGGCAGGATGATCCGGGATTGCGTCCACGAAAAGACCCACGGGATCGCCCGGAGATCCTCGATCCGGTCGGATTGCGTTCGCTTGGCCGGGCGCGAGCCGAGCTGCAGGCGCGCGATGGCGTCGATCGGGGTCGCCTGGTGGAAGAAGGTGCCGAAATCGGGGTCGCCATAGACGAGATCGCGGTAGACGCGCGTCGAGACGTCGGTCATCCGTTCCATCACCGCGGCGAAGCGCTCGCGCTCCTCGGGATCGGTGAGCCGGTCGCCACCGACGGTGTGGGCGAGAATCGCGCCGACCGTCAGCTCCAGCTCGCGGTGGGCGATCGGCTCCGTGTTGTACCTCGCCGAAATCACCTCGCCCTGCTCGGTGATCTTGATTCGCCCGTTGATTGTGTCGCCGGGCAGCGCCATGATCGCGACATTGGTCGGGCCGCCGCCGCGCCCGATCGACCCGCCCCGGCCGTGGAAGAAGACGTATTCGACCCCCGTCTCGTCCAGGTAGCTCGCCAGTTGCTTCTGCGCCTGCTGCAGGCGCCACGACGAGGCAAGGTACCCGACATCCTTGTTGGAGTCGGAATAGCCGATCATGATTTCCTGCACGCCGCCCATGCTGTCCAGCGCCGCGCGGTACTCGGGGATCGCCAGCATCGTTCGCATCGTGTCGGTTGCCGCCGCCAGCGTCTCGCCTTCCTCGAACAGCGGCGCGATCCGCAGCGACGCTCCGGCGCCGCCGTCTCCGGCGAGCCGCGTTTCCTTCATCAGCAGCAGCACCTCCAGCATGTCGGATGGCGCGTCGGTACCGGAAATGATGTAGGTCTCCAGCGCGTCGGGATAGTGGTGATGCTGCAGCCAGCGCACCTTGCGGAAGGTTTCGACCACCTGCCGGGCGGTTTCCGGCAGCGTCGAGAGGTCGAGCGGGATCAGCGGGCGGGGGTTGTTGATTTCCTCGATCAGGATCGCCTGCCGGTCCTTCTCGTCGCGCTCCAGGTAGCTTTCCAGGCCAACCGCGCAGAAAATCTCGTCCAGCGCCTGACCGTGTCGCTTGCTGTGCTCGCGAATGTCGAGCGAGACGAACTCGAAGCCAAAGACCTCGACCAGGCGAATCACATCGTGCAGGTCGCCGCCCAGGATCATCTCGGCCGATTGCTCGCGCAGCGCCGTCGCGATGTGTCGCAGGTCGTCCAGCAGCTCGGCCGCGCGCCGGTAGGCATTCGGGAGCCCCTTGCGAGTCGCGCGGACTCGCTCGCGCATGAGAATCACGAGTTGGCGATAGGGCTCTCCGGCGTTTCGGCGCCGGAGCTGCGCCGCAAGCTCCGGGAAGCGCCGCGCGTAGCGGGTGATCAGCGGTTGCAGGTGATCGCTCGGCGTCACCATCTCGTCGGACAGCGAGAGCCGCCCGGAAAGGTCGGTCAGGCGCTGCTCCAGCAGCGTGCACGAAGCCGTGCGCATCACGCCGAGCGCTTCCTCGGTCACCTCCGGGGTGACGAAGGGGTTGCCGTCGCGGTCGCCGCCGATCCACGAACCGAACCGCAGGAATGGCGGCACGGTGATGTCCGCGTTGGGGTAGGCGTCCGCCAGCGCTTCCTCGAGGTCGCGATAGATCAGTGGGATCACCTGGGCCAGCGTCGAGCCGAAGTAGACGAGCACCCCGCGGACCTCGTCCAGCACCGTCGGCGAGACGCCGCGCAGCTCGTGCGAGCTCCACAGCTCGGCGATCGTCGACGCGAGCATCTGGCGGGCTCGCGAGACTTCGTGTGGCAGCGCGTGACGCTCGTCGAGGTCGCGGATGACGGCGAAGATGCGCGCCAGCTTGTCGATCACCGTGCGGCGGCGGGCTTCGGTTGGGTGCGCGGTCAGCACCAGGCGTACCTGCGCCCGGTCGAGCAGCTGTTGCATCTCCTCGGCGGTGATGCCGGCGTCGACCATCAGCCCGATCGCCTCGCGGATCGATCCACGGCGGGGCGTTTCGGGGTTCGCCTGCTCGCGAGCGCGCACACGCCGGATGCGCTCGTTGTCCTCGGCGAGATTGATGAGCTGGAAGTAGTTGGTGAAGGCGCGGATCAGGATGCGCAGGTCGCCGGTATTGGATTCTGCGACGAGCTCGGCCAGATCCTGGCCCGCTTCCTCGTCGCCGCGACGCAGCCGCTTGGCCAGCGCTCGCGCGGCTTCCTCCAGCTCGAAGGCCTCTTCGCCGGCCATCGAGGTGATGACCTCGCCGAGCAACCCCGCCAGCAGATAGACATCGTCCGAAAGGCGCCGCGTTCCTGCGACCCCAGTCTCACGCTCCTGCGCCATGCCGCTCCCTGATTCATACTGAAAACGCCACCCCGGTCGTTGGGCTGGACATACAGTGCCACACCGGCGCACTTCTGGTCGCCTGGGTGGCCTGCCGGACGGGGACCCGTTTGTGCCACGCCACCAGTCCGCGCGGTCCCGAACCGTGACCGTCGCCTACAGGAAAACCCATGGCTGACGCATCAAGTATCGCCATTCGCCGCTCGCGTGCCGCCGACGCCGAAGCGATGTTGGCCATCCGGCAGAATCCTGTCACGCGACGGCATCAGCCGCTCGAGCCCGGCACGCTGGCCGAGGTTCGCCAGGCGATCGTCACGCGCGGCTCGCTGCCGCTGGAGGCGTCAACAGGAGGCAAGCTTCAGTGGACCGTCGAAGTCAAAGGTGCGGTGGCAGGCTGGGTCAGCATCGACATCACGATGCGAAAACACCACCTTGGCGCCGTCGGGTATGCGCTCGCGCCGGCCTGGCACGGCCAGGGCGTCATGCCGGTCGCCCTCTCTCGGGTGATTCCGATCGCATTCGATCCCGACGGGCTGGCGCTGGAGCGGCTGGAGGCGGTCGCGGCGGTGGACAATGTTGCCTCTCGTCGAGTCCTCGAAAAGTGCGGCTTCCGGTTCGAGGGTATCGCCCGCGGATACCTGATCATTGACGACAGGCGCGTCGATCACGCCTGCTATGGCCTCCTCCGGTCGGATATGATGGCGATCGACACAGATTCCGGATGAACACGCATGGCGTGACATTTCGCGTACAGGCGATACCTGTCATCGCCCATTCAACGGGGCCACTTGTACCAGACTCCCAGGGGTCACCGGACCACCTTGATTCGGCATAACCGGGAGGAGGCCCGCGCCTTCCTCACAACTGGCAGGGGATCGTCACGATGCGATCCCAAGACGACAGGACACCGCTGATGCCCACCACCGAACCGATTCCCTTCGACACTATCGCCGACCGCGTCGCTGCACGCGATCCTCGCGTTTCGCCCGACGGCAGGTCGGTTGCGTGGGTGCGCAGGCACGTTTCGAAGAAGGATGATCGCGCCACCTCGCAAATCTGGATGTCGCGGGATGGCGACGAGCCGTTTCCGTTCACCGGCGGCAAGGCTGGTGCTTCCGACCACGACTGGTCGCCCGGCGGTCGCCTCCTGTTCCTCTCGACCCGCGACGACAAGGACGACAAGTCAGGCATCTTCGTGATCCGGCCGGACGGCGGTGAGGCCCAGCAGGTCGGTGACCTCCGTGGCGAGATCAGCCAGCCGCGCTGGTCGCCCGATGGTCGCCACATCGCGTTCATCATGCGCGATCCCGAAACCGAGGCGGAAAAGAAGGACAAGGAAAAGAAGCGCGACTGGGTACGTGTCGAAGAAGACGTCAAGCACGATCGGCTGTGGCTGATCGACCCCGAGACCGGCAAGCAGCGCTGCCTGACGACGGGCAACCGCAGTGTTCGCGCCTATGCCTGGGCACCGGACAGCGACGACCTCGTCATCGTCACCACCCAGCTGCCGACCGCCAACTCGCTTTTCACCGGCGGTCGCCTGGCGCGGGTGCCGGCGGCCGGCGGCGCCGAAACCGAGATCGCGACCTTCCCAATCGCGCCGGAATCGCCGGTCGTCCGCGAGATTGACGGTCGTCGCGTAGTCGCACTCCTTGCCAACGATCACCGCGCGGACCCATCTCCATCAATTTGGGTTGTCGGCTGGGATGGCAAGGAGAAGCGAAACGTCCTGCCGGAGCTGCGCGGCGTTGCCTACGACATCGTCGCGGACCCGACGGATCAGGCGTCGGTGCTCGCCGTGATCGTCGAGGGCACCCACGGCCGGCTCTACGCCGTCTCGCTCGCCGACGGCCGGCGGGAGCTGCTATCGCCCGGCGCGCTGGCCGAGCGTGGCTCGATCGAAGCCGGTATCTCGGTCTCCGCCGATGGGCAGAAGGTGGCCTTCGTCTGGTCGGCCAGTGATGAGCCAGAGAATGTCTGGACGATTACCCGCGACGGCTCGACGGCGAAGGTGACGAATCTCAATGCCGAGCTTGTGGACCGGCTGACGCGCGCGGAGATCGTGCGGTGGTCCAGCTTCGATGGCGTCGAGATCGAAGGGCTGCTCTACCGGCCCGCTGGCATCGACGGCCCGGCTCCGCTCTTCGTCGATGTTCACGGCGGGCCGGCCTGGCAATGGGAGGATTGGATTCGGCTCGACTGGCACGACTGGGCCCAGATGCTGGTCAGCCGCGGCTGGGCAGTGCTGATGCCGAACCCGCGCGGCAGTACCGGTTACGGCTCGGCATTCGAAAAGCTGCTGCAGGACGATGTCGGCTTCGGCGAGTCGAAGGACCTCGTCGCCGGCGCGCAGGCGATGGTCGAGCGTGGCATCGCCGATCCCGAGCGGCTTGCGATCGGCGGCTGGAGCTGGGGTGGCTACCTGACCGCGCGCACGATCACGCAGACCCGGATGTTCAAGGCAGCCGTGATGGGAGCGGGTGTCGCCAACCTGACCTCGGATCACGGCGCGGGCGACATCCCGGCGGTGAATACGCTGTACTACCCCGATCACCCCTACGACGAGCGGACATGGGACTACTACGCGAAGGGGTCGCCGGTCCGCGAGGCATCGAAGGTCACCACGCCAACGTTGATCCTCCACGGCGACGCGGATGAGCGGGTCCACTCGACACAGGGGCAGGAGTTCTTCCGCGCCTTGCAGCAGGCCGGCGTGCCAGTTCGCTTCGTCCGCTATCCCCGCGAGGCCCATCCGATCCTCGAGCGCGAGCACCAGATCGATCTCATGGAGCAGATCGTCGCCTGGCTTGACCGCTGGGTCCCGTGAATCCGGCATCACCCCATCCGGATGTACGCCTCGGGGAATGAGTACGCCTGCGGGCTCTCGCGCCGTTGCAGCGCGTATACCGCCGTCAGCGGCCCCAGCCGGCCGATGAACATCGTCAGGCACAGCACCAGCTTCCCGGCGTCGGAGAGATCGGGCGTGATCCCGGTCGAGACGCCGACCGTCGCCAGCCCGCTCATCGTTTCGAACATCAGTGGCAGGAATGCGAAGTCGTTATCGCCGATCTTGTCCTCGGTCAGCACCAGCGTCAGCGTCAGCGCGAAGTGCGTGACCATGTACAACGCGATGATCGTCAGCGCCCGGAAGACGAGCGGCGTCGGGATGCGCTTGCCCGCGACCTGTGGCTCGCTTTGTCCCCGGAGCGTCGAGACGATCGCCAGCACGACGACCGCGAACGTTGCCAGTTTGACGCCACCGGCGGTTGAGGCCGAAGCGCCGCCGATCATCATCAACCCGATCCAGATGAACAACGTCGACTGATGCGCGTCGACGTAGGCGATCGTCGCGAAGCCTGCCGTGCGCGCTGACACGCTCTGAAACACCGAGGCCATCACCTTGTTGTGTGTCTGGGGGATCGTCGCCAGCGCCGAGGACCACTCGATGATCGCGAACGACATCGCGCCAACGGCGATGAGCACGTAGTTCGTCACGAAGATCAGCTTCGTATCCAGGTTGAGCCGGGCCCAGCCCCGCCGCGGCCTGAATCGGCGCAGCCCGAAATTGTCGCGCTTGTCCCACAGATCGGCGAAGAAGACGAAGGAGAGCGAGCCCAGCTGGATCAGCGACATGATTGTGACGTCGATGAATGTTTCGTCCCGGAACCCGTAGAGCGACTCGAAGTCTCCCTGCAGGTCGAACCCGGCGTTGCAGAATGCCGAAACCGAATGGAACAGTCCGTACCACAGCGCGTGCAGCACTCCGTCGCTGTCGCGGTAGAACTCGGCGGCGAGGATGAGCGCGCCGATCGCCTCCGAGATGAGCATGAAGATGAGGATGCGCCGGGAGAGGTGCCGCGCCTCGTGCAGAGAGATTGTCGGCGCGCCGTCGCGCATGATCAGGCTCCCGCGAAGGCTGGTCGAGCGTCGCAGCGTCAAGAGCACCAGTGAGGCGCCAACCATGAAGCCCATGCCGCCTGCCTGGATCAGCAGCAGGACGATCGCCTCGCCGAGCAGGTTCCAGTGGTCCCGGGTGTCGACGGTAACAAGTCCGGTGACTGAAGTAGCCGAGACGGCGGTGAAGAGCGCGTCGACGAACGGCGTCCCCTCGTCGTTGTCGGTGGTCAGGGGGGTCGACAGCAGCAGCGAGCCGAGCAGCACGAGCGCGGTGTAGGCAAGCGCGAATCGCTTGGCATTGCTCCGCAGCGACGGCGGCTCGCGACGACGCGGCGGGGGCGGCAGCTCCATCACCTGCTGGCGCTCGACGCGCCGTCGGACGACCCGGTCGCCCGGACGGCGGATTCGGCGCGCGGGGGAGTCCGACATGGTCGCGGGTCAGCTCCCGGATCCGGCGTCGCGCGGGACAGGCTCCGACGAGACGAACGCGTGGATCGCCTTGTCTGCGCCGACAACAACGAGCTCGTCGCCATCCCTGATCACCTCCTGGTAGGAGGGGAGGTTGATCAGGTTGCTGCCGCGTCGAATCACGAGCACGTTGATCGTCTGCGAGCGGTAGCCCACGAGATCGCCGACGGTGACGCCGACGAAGCGGTCGGGCGCCTTGAGCTTGGCGATGCCGGCGTTCGCCGAGAGTGAGATGTAGTCGCTGACGACACGGGCGCCAAGCGAGTGGGCGAGCCGCCGGCCGGCATCCTTTTCCGGGAACACGACCTGGTCGGCGCCGACCTTGGCCAGCAGCTCGCCGTGCAGGTCGGTTTTGGCCTTGGATATCACCCATGGCACGCCGATGCGCTTGAGCATGAGCGTGGTGAGCACGCTGGCCTCGAGGTTCTCGCCCTGCGCGACGATCGCGACGTCGGATTGATCGACTTCGAGATCGATGAGGGACTCCTCATCGGTGCCGTCGGCGCGCACCGCCAGCAGGGCATCGCGCTGGACATCGTCAACCCGATCCTGACTGATGTCGATCGCGATGACGTCGTAGCCGATTTCGTAGAGATTCCGGACCATGCTGGAACCGAAGCGGCCGAGCCCGATCACGGTCACGCGCTCCAGCTCACCATCGCGGCGTTTCGAATCACTCACCCTCGCGTGTCCTTCGCGACTCGATTGAACGTGTCGCGCTGATTGTACATGGCGGGCGTGTGGCAGTTTCCGAGAATTCTCAATGCTGTAGCCCCGGGTCTTGTACCCGGGGCTACCTCACTACGTTGGGATCTGCAGGCCGCTACCACGGCCGCTCGTCGGTTTGCAGGTCGATCCAGGCGACCTCCTGCGGGGTCAGCTTCAGGTCGAGTGCGGCGGCGTTGGCCGCGAACTCCTCGGGCGTGCGGCTGCCGACGATCGGGAACGTATTCATCGGCCCGTCCAGCACCCATGCCAGCGCCACCTGGGCGATCGAGGCGTCGTAGTGCTCGGCGGTTTCCTTGACGCGATCCAGCCGCTGGAAATTCTCCTCGAAGCAGTACGACTCCACAGCGAGCAGGTCGAGATACTCGGTGAACGTGTCGAGGTTACGCCGGTCGAACCGGCCGGAAAAGAAGCCCCCGGCGAGACTCGACCACGGGATCACTGGCATCCCCTGCGCGATGTACCAGGCTCGTTCCGAAGTGCCCGACTCGCCGCTTATGCTGATGCATCCCTCCCACGGCGCCTTTCGCTGCTGGGCGAGGCTGTAGTTCGGACTGCTGACCGTGAACGGGTTGAGGCCGTGCTCGGCGGCGTACTGGTTCGCCTCGCCGATGCGCTCCGTGGTCCAGTTGGACCCGCCGAACTGCCGGATTTTCCCGGCGCGCTGGTGCTCGTTGAGGATCTCGACAATCGGCCCGACCGGCAGCTCGGGATTGTCGCGGTGCAGCACGTAGAGGTCGATCACGTCGACGCCCATGCGTTCGAGCGACTCGTTCAGGTCGCTGGTGATGTCCTCCGGCGTGACGCGCTTGCGGCCGTCGTAGGGGTGGGCGCCCTTGCCGAGAATGACGACCTCGTCGCGGACGCCCCGGCTGGCGATCCACGCGCCGAGCGCGCGCTCGCACGCGCCGCCGCCATATCCGTGAGCGGTGTCGAAGGTACGGCCGCCGTGCTCGTAAACCGCATCGAGCAGGGTGTTGGCGGCATCCTGGTCGTCGGACGAGATCATCACGGTGCCCTGCACGATGCGGGAGAGCTTCGCCGGGATGCCATCAAGCGTTGCGTATTCCATGGACGGATACCTGTTCCTGGTTGCGAATCGAAGGAGAAACC
>CBFGRG010000045.1:0-12051 GCA_965651105.1 uncultured bacterium
GTTGACCACGACCACGCCGGCAACGGCCAGTCCGATCCCGATCCACCCGGCCGGCTGGAGGCGGTCGCCGAGCGGGATGGACATCAGCGCCACCACGGCTGGCGTCATGCTGGTGATGATTCCGCTGGCGATCGCGGTGGTCAGGTCGAGACCGAGCAGCAACAGGACATTGAACATCACCAGGCCAGCGAGCGCGAGCAGGGCGAGGATGAGGTGGTCGCGGAGGGGAAGCTTCGGGATGCCGCCGGTGCGAGCGACGATGCCCAGCAGCACGATCGACGCGATGAGGAAGCGGAGCATCGATGCGGTGTAGATAGGCAGCGTGTCGACGACGATCTTGCTGGCGACGACGGAGGTGCCGACGATGAGCATTGCTGACGCGAGCGCGAGGTAGCTGGCGATGTGGGCAGGGCGGCTGGTCACTGGCGGGCGTGCTCCGGTCGCGAGATCGGTGTCGGGCTGATGATACGTTGGCGTCGATGGTCCTACAATGTCGGGGTGCGAATCGTGCCTGACGGCAGGGAGTGATGACGCGGACCATGGAAGCGACCACCCAAATCTCGATCGCGCGGCGGATCGACGCGATCGCCGAGTGGCGCGCGGAGCGCGAGTTCCAGGACATGATGGGGTTGGGCCCGGAGGCGGCGGCCCGCAGTCGCCGCTCGGCCGAGGGACTCCGCGAGCTGGCGAACTACATCGCCGGGTTGCCGGATGACGATGCCCGGCTGGTCAAGCTGCGCGGCGTGGCGTTCGCCGGCGGCGAGTTCGATCCGGGTCCGATGCTGTTGAACGAGCTTGGCCGGTTTCGGTTCCATGAGGCGGAGCAGCCGGTGGAAACATTCGTCGATCGAATGGTTGAGTGGGCCGAGCAGGACGCCAGCGAGATCGCGATGTTCGGCGGTCCGCAGGTCCCAGGCGACAACCCCTTCATCCACCGGATCGTCATCGTCGACGACGACGAGGATGACGACTGGAACGCCTGATCAGGTCACGCGGTTACCGGGCAGCCCCACGTCTCGGGCACTGCCGATGTGCGCGACAAGCAGTGAGCGGTCGTCGTTGACGAGGCCGGCCAGCGCCCACTGCAGCTCCAGGGTCCCTGCCCAGAAGCGCGCCCGGTCGATACAGGCGCCGAGGCTCGGGTAATGCCGGGCCAACTTGCGCACCGTCGACTCCCCGTACTGGTAGATCAGGCAGGCGACATCGATTGCCGGGTCACCAAGTCCCGCTGTGCCGAAGTCGATGACCCCGCTGATGCGGCTCGCCGCCGGATCGAAGAGGATGTGGTACGGCGCGAGATCGCCGTGCACGAGTACCGGTTCGTAGTCGAGCTGAAGCTCGCCCGAGACGACCGGCGCGAAATGGCTGGTGACCCAATCACGCTGGTACCGGAAGAGCAGGGGAAAGAGCACCTCCTCCACGCGCGCAAGGAATGACAGCCAGTCGTCGCGGGTGCGAACTGCGTCTGACGCGGGAAGGTCCGTTGCCGCAACGGGATCGATCGCGTGGAGATCGCGCAGGAATCCGCCAAGCTGCCCAAGGACCGCGTATCGATCCGCTGAATCCAGGGAATGAATCCTGTCCCTCGTGAGCGGCACGCCGGGAATCAGGGGGTAGCTGGCGACTTTTGCCGAGTGGTGATCGAGCCTCGGCACCTGCAGGGCGACCCGGTCGCAGACGATGTCGAGGATGCGCGCCTCGCGCTCCAGGGCATCCCTCGCCTTGTCCGACTTCGGGAAGCGCAGAGCGAGCTCGCCGTTGACGATGAGGACGTCGTTGACCATGCCTTCCCGATTGAGCTCGAGCGAGGCGACCTCGAGGTCGGGCAGGATCGATTGGAGCGTATCAAGATAGCGGTCGGGAATGTCCATGGGCCTGGTGCTCGCTACAGCCGGATCGCCTGGCCGAGGGCCTTGACGGCGCCGCCAGTGGCGTGGATTTCCGGTCTCACCCATCCTCCTTCGACGCTGGAGGCGAAATCGTCGGTGGGAATCACAATCTCCTCGTCGTCGGAGGCGATTGGCCTGGTCGCGATCACGCCGCGGGGGCCGACGAGCAGCAGCGCCATTCCCGCGGCCTGCGCGACGTGCAGGCGGATCGACTTCCGGTCGCTGTGATCGAAAAGCTGGGGACCGTAGGGTGATTCCGTCACGAAGGTCCGGCCCTCGCGCACCGCAGCGAGAATCGCCTCGGAAGTAAGCTCGCCCTCAACCTGGACCCACGTCGTCGGATAGCCGATCCGCGCTGGCTCCAGCGGCCGCTCCGGGGCGCCGTAGGATCGGTGCTGATGCATGTCGCTGCCGCCGAGCATGGGGAGGGGGGCCTCGCGATCGAGCTGCCGCTCCCAGAACCCGAGAGCCTGGGCGTTGAACACCGCCCACCAGCCATTCCAGGCTTCGATGGTGTGGAAGCCGGTCACCTCGGGGAATTCCCATTCGGGGCCGAACGGTTTCGGGTGGTTGAGCGATACCGTCCCGCCGTCGGCCAGCGCCGCATCGACGGCCGCCTGCAACCCTTCGGCGGTGGGATGGCGGAAATCGTACCAGCGGTCGGTTCCCCAGACGTTGAAATGCCCGGCGTAGGTCGTGACCTCGACGCCCGGCACCAGCACGGGCCATCCTGAGCCCTGCGGCACCAGCTCGACCGGAGACTGCGCGCGGTTGTGGTCGGTGATCCCGAAGAAGTCGAGTCCGGCTTCGACAGCGGCCACGGCAACGTCGGCCGGTGTGCCCGAACCGTCGGAGTAGATGGTGTGCATGTGCAGGTCGCCGCGGTACCAGCCCGGTTCGGCGGCGTCCGGAATGCGCGGCCGGTGGAGCGATGCGAGGTCGGGGGTTGGTTTCGGCTCGGGAACCTCGATGCCGGGATCCAGCCAGATGTGGGCGTTCCAGCGAAGCCCGTTCGGACCGATTTTGTAGGGCCCGAGCAGGAGGTTCCATGTGCCACCACGCGGCCGGCCGGTGCGATACGGCGGTGTCGACCAGTCGCCCCCGATCACAAGGCGGGTCGTTTCACTGCCGCCCCATCCTCGAAATCCGGGGCCGCCGCTCTCCGTGCCCTGCTCGTCGAAGAGACCGATGTCGAGGGTGTTGCCGCCGCGATCGAACGGCGACGAGCCGATCCGGTCGTTGTAGGTAATGTCGATCAGGATCTGGCTGACGCCGTCGGGGATCTCGAAGGGGAAATGCTCGAGCGTGCACTCCTGTTCCTCAACGAAGATGCCGTCGAAAGTGATATCGGGAGAACGATCGGGGAGGGAGATGTTGGTCATGAGAGAAATCCAGGAGTTCGGTTCTTGAGGCAATCCGGCGATGGTATATCTGAGTTGGATCGTCCCACCTCAACGTCACTCCTTCACGGAGCCGAGGGTGATGCCCTGCACGAAGTAGCGTTGCATCACCGGATAGAGAATGACGAGCGGCACGATGGCGATCACGATGCCGGCCATGCGGACATTTGGCGTCACCATCGCAGTGCCAGACGTGCCCATGTTCTCCGTTACCAGTGCCTGGAGGGCGACCTGGAGCGTGTACTTGCTGCTGTCGCTGATGTAGAGAATCACCGGCAGGAACTGGTTCCAGCGACTGACCAGCTCGAAGAGGGCGACGGTGGCGATCCCGGCCTTGGAGAGTGGCAGGTAGATCGAGCGGAAAATGTGGAAGTCGCCGGCGCCGTCGATCTTCGCCGACTCCCAGAGGTCATAGGGTACCGACGCGAAGTAGTTTCGCAGCAGGATGATGCTGAATCCGGAAACCAGCCCGGAGAAGACAAGCGCGGTGAGGGTGTTGAGCAGCCCGAGCGTGCGGTTGACGATGAAGAGCGGGATCATGATGAGCTCGCTCGGGATCGCCATGGTCGCGAGGATGAAGAAGATCATCAGGCGCTTGCCGGGAAGGTTGCGCTGGATCAGCACGTATCCGGCGAACGCAGCCAGCAGCACGTGAAAAAAGGTCCCGATGGTGGTCACGATCACGCTGTTGATGAAGGCGCGCTCGAGACCGACGTTGGTCCAGACGGTGCGAAAGCCCTGGACGCTCCAGCCTTCCGGCCAGAGCTTGATGCCCGGTTCCATCGAGGGCAGGGGCGAGCTGAACGCGACCGCCAGCACATTCACGAACGGCACGATCATGATCAGCGTCAGCAGCGCGAGAAAGACGACGTTGAGGATCCGGAACGGCCGCTCGCTGTCGCCACCCGACGGAGTCGTCTCGGCGATCTGCGTGCCGCTCAGCATGGTGGGGTCCTTGGCGCTCATCGCCTATACCTCCCGCCCGAAACCGGTGACCTTCCAGACGATGGCGGTCATGGCGAGTGTGGCGAGCAGCACGAGCACCGATACGGCGCTGGCGAAGCCCACTTCGTATTTCTGGATGCCGACGTCGTAGACGTAGGTCATCAGCACGTCGATCTTGCTGTGCACGACCGGATTCTGCTGCTTGAAGATGTAGATCTGGTCGAAGATCCGCAGCGTGCCGAGGATGTTGAGCATGAACACGACCTTCATGGTCGGTATCAGCATCGGCAGGGTGATCTGGTAGGTCTGCTGGAAGCGGCTGGCGCCGTCGATCCGTGCGGCCTCGTAGAGTGACGGGCTGATCGCCACGATCGAGGCGAGATAGATGATCGCGGCATAGCCCATGTCCTTCCAGATCGGCAGCACGACCATCAGGACTCTCGCCCAGGTGCCGTTGGTGAGGAATCGGATCGGTCCGACGTCGATCAGCGCGAGCACCTCGTTGACGAGCCCTCCGCGCGGCGAAAGCAGGTAGATCCACATGCCGCCGATGACGATCCACGAGAAGAGATGCGGCAGGTAGACGACGGTTTGGGAGAACTTCTTGAACAGGATCAGCCGCAGCTCGTTGAGCGCGAGCGCGACGATGATCGGCGGGAAGAACCCGAGGATGAGGATGCCGCCCCCGATGAGCAGCGTGTTGCGCAGCACCTGCCAGAAACGGGCATCATCCATCGCCGTCTGGTAGTTCTCCCAACCGACCCACGGGCGGTCGCCGAGCAACCTGAATTCCTGAAAGCTGGCGACGACGCCTTCGTAGAGCGGGTAGTAGACGAACACGGCGAAGTAGGCGATGACGGGCACCATCATCACGTACAGCGCCTTGTGGGTGTTCATCAGGCGGAGGGTGCTTCGCATGGTGGATTCCGAATGCCCGTGTTACGGGCAGTGGGGGCGGATGGTCATGTGGGGGTCGGTGGGATCATGCCCACATCTCGCCATCCTGCGTGCGGCCGGGAGGGGCCAGGCCCCTCCCGTACACGATATCGCAATGACGCGCCGGATTACTCGTCGATGAACCCCTGGCTGAGGAGCTGCTCGTGCATCGAGGCGACGCCGTCCTCGGGGGTGACGTCTCCAAGGATGATCTGGAGGATCGTCTCGTCGAGAATCGGCTGGATCGACGGCGTCCAGTCCGGCCCGAGCTGCTCGAGGTAGCCGTACTCGCGCGAGATCGCCTGCGCTTCCTCGAGACCCGGCAGCGTGCCGATCGGATTCACCCAGTACTCGCTGTACGGCGTCGGGTTGCCGTGGTCCATGCTGTGCTCGGTGCCCACCTCGGTGAGCTCATAGGTGCCATCGGTGACGGTGAAGTCGTGGTCGAGAATACCCAGCGATCCGACCGTGATGCCGGGAATCGTGTTCCACCACTCGAGGAACTTGAAGGCGAGGTCGGGGTTGGGCGCGTTGACCGGGATGGTCCAGACGCTTGGCTGACCGCGGGTGATGATGATGCCCTCGGGCCCTTCTGTCGCCGCGATGCCGACCGCGGTGAAGTCGGGATTCTCAAGCTGGGCCGTGTTGTTGAAGAGGCCGACCCAGGTGTCCCAGTAGGTGACGAAGCCGACCGCGTCCGTGAAGAACAGGTTGCGCATGTCGGCGGTGGTGGCGGTGGCGAAGTTCTGGTCGTAGAGCCCCTCGGCGTAGAGGTCTGCCAGCCACTGGTAGACCGGAATCGCGGCCTCGGTGGCGTAGGGGATCGTGCGGGCGTCACCGTTCATCACGTAGCCCGGGCGGATGCCCTCGGAGCTCATGAAGGGCTGGATGTCGTAGGTACCGGCGGTCGAGAGACCGAGCGGCGGGGTGTCGGTGCCGGCCGGGTTCTCATCCCGGAAAGCGACCATCACGTTGTAGACCTCGTCGAGGGTGCGGGGCTGCTCCAGGCCGAGCTGGTCGAGCCAGTCCTGCCGGGTGGTCAGCATCCGGGCGCCTTCGAACTTGTTGAAGACGCTGTAGAACGTACCGTCGTAGCTGATCAGCTCCCATTCCTCGGTCGGGATGACCATGGGGTCCTGAAGCAGCTCGGAGCCCTGGATGCGCTCGGTCAGGTCGGTCAGGATGCCCTCGTCGACCAGCACGTCCATGCGGTTCTTGTTCATGTAGATGAGGTCATACTCGACGCCTGCGGCGAGGTCGGCGAGCAGCTTCTCCTCATAATCCGCGGTTGGGTGCACCAGGTCGATCTCGACGCCGGTGAGGCGGGTGACCTCTTGCGCCCAAAGCTCGTCCTCCTCGGGGTTCTTGCCGCCGACCACGGCGCTGAGGATCCTGAGGCTGCCGCCCATTTCCTGGATGTCGGCGATGACCTGCTGCCCGGCTTCGGACTCGGTCATGCCGCCGGTGGCAGCCGGCGATGCCCCCGGGGTGCCCTGGGCGCGAGCGAGCGACGGCAGCCCAATGGCGGCGCCGGCGCCGAGCGCAGATGCGCGAGAGACGAGTGAACGGCGGGAAATCCGAGAGTCCATGATGTCCTCCTGTTGCTTTCCGCATCCCGAGCCGGTTGGCGCGGGTGGTTCGTCGCACCGGGGTTGTCGCGGCGCCTGCCGCGTTGCCGCCGTGTGCCGCTGACAGCATCGCCGACGGGCGTAACGCGATGGTGAAGCGCGCGTGAAGTCCCTGTGCTGCTTCCGATAGTAGCGGACCACGACGGTTGATGTCATGGATGCGTACGTCGATCAGTCCCGCAGCGCGCCGGCACCATCGTCCGGCGCGGCATTGACGCGGTCGATACGGATCGATACGATACGGCGATGGAGCCAGAGGGGAATGCTGTAACAGGGGCGAACATGGCGGCGACCAAACCACCTGAAGATTTGCTCGACCAGCTCGTGGCGATGGCCGAATCGACACCGGTACCGCTTGCGGAGATGTCGATGGATGAGATCGCCCGCAGGCTCGGGATGACGCGGATGACGTTGTATCGTCGCGCCGGCACCCGAGACGCCATCGTTGCGGCCTTGCGTGCGCGCGGAGTCGATGCGCGCCGTCAGCCGGATGTTTACGAGCGTGTGATCGTCGCGACCGCCAACCTGTTGCGCGAGGAGTCGATCGCGGCGCTGACACTGGAGCGGATCGCGGAGGAGGCCAACTGCTCGCTCCCGGCGATATACGCGCGGTTCGGCAACCGTGAGGGCGTGTTGAAGGCGGTGATCGAGCGGTACAGCCCGCTGCTGCCGATGCGTGAGGCGGTAGCATCGAACCTCGAAATGTCCGTGGTCGATCTCCGCCATGATATCCGACACCTGTACACGACCCTTTACCGGACGCTCGAGCGCGAGTGGGGAGTGATACGCTCGTTTCTTGCCGAGCTGCTGCGCGACCCTGGCAGTGAAGTCGGCCGGGCGGTGCGCGACTGGTATGCGCCACAGGTGCAGGAGATCCTGGTTCCGCTGCTGCAGCGCCACATCGCGCACGGCACGATTCGACCACTTCCGTTGCCGATCATCGTGTCGATCCTCGCCGCGCCGATGGGCGCGCATATCGGCACGCGAGCCTACATCGAGCGGGAAACCCCGTATCCGCTTCCCGACCCACAAGCCACCATCGAGATCTACACCGACATGTTCTGCCGGGCGGTCGGCACCGAAGCCGCTGGCAGAAGCTGACCGCGCTCGCGCGATCTCATCTGGCAACCGAATGCTCAGATCGGGGCCAGCCGCCGCAGAATCCGGGATACCGCAAGTCCTCATTCACCCTGATCCTGACCAGATTCCCGCCTCCGCTCGGGCGACCTGAAAGGCTCCGCGCATCTTCGTGGCGGTGTGGGGGTTGACAGCGACGTCTTTGGTGATACGATACCTTCATAAACGTATAGTGACGTACCGTTCACACGCGGTGCGGCCCGAGTGAGGCGTTTGGCCGAGACATTCACCGACCCATCGCCGAGGGCCAGCTATCGCACCAGGCCAGATACCGCACACGCCACTGGGACCCCGATCACTGCGGTCGCAACAATGTCGAACAGGACATTCCCATGATGAATCAACGTTCAACGCTTCCCGAGGGCGAGATTCTCGATTCCCGGGCGGAACGCAAGCACCGGCAGCGCTGGTGGACGCTCGCGATTCTTTCTCTCAGCCTGCTGATCATCGGTCTCGACAACACCATCCTCAATGTCGCGCTACCCACCCTTCAGCGCGAATTCCAGTCGTCATCATCCGAGCTCCAATGGATGGTCGACTCGTACATCGTCGTGTTCGCAGGGCTGTTGCTGACGCTGGGCGCGCTCGGCGACCGGTTCGGCCGGGCCAGGGCGCTGCAGGCCGGGCTGATCATCTTCGGGCTCGCAAGTGTCTGGGCGGCGTACTCGCAGTCGGCCGGGCAGCTGATCGCGGCACGGGCGGTGATGGGCATCGGCGGCGCGTTCATCATGCCGGCGACACTGTCGGTGCTCATCGATGTCTTTCCCAGGGAAGAGCGCGGTCGCGCAATCTCGATCTGGGCCGGCGTCGCCGGGCTCGGGATCGGGCTCGGTCCGCTCACGGGCGGCTTGCTGCTCGAATGGTTCTGGTGGGGCTCGGTGTTCATGGTCAACGTCCCGATCGTGGTGATCGCGCTCGTCGCGGGACTCGTGCTGGTGCCGGACAGCCGCGATCCGGAGGCCACAGGGCTCGACATTCCGGGTGGACTGCTCTCAATGGGCGCGGTGACCTCGCTCGTCTTCGCCATCATCGAGGCACCGTCCAAGGGGTGGCTCGATCCGGTGGTCGTGGGCGCATTCGCGGCCGCCATCGTGCTCGGAATCGGCTTCACCATCCGGGAGCTGCGAACCGACGCGCCGATGCTCGACTTCAGCTTCTTTCGGAACTTCCACTTCTCGTTCGGCGCCGCCGCGATCGGCTTCGCATTCTTCGCGCTGTTTGGCATGATCTTCCTGTTGACGCAGTACCTGCAGTTCGTGCGCGGGTACACCGCGCTCGAGGCGGGATACCGGCTTATCCCCATCGCGCTCGGGATCATGATCGGCGCGAGCCAGAGTCACCGTTGGGTGGCGCGATTCGGAACGCCGAAGGTGGTGTCCACCGCGATGGTGGGGCTCGCCGTGATCATGGGCGCGATGGCGCTCTGGGGCAGCGGCACCGAGTACTGGATCGTTGGGACCATGCTGTTCCTGATGGCCGCGATGATGGGCAACGTGATGGCCCCCTCGACAGAATCGGTCATGGGGGCGCTGCCAGCGGCGAAGGCAGGCGTCGGCTCTGCGATGAACGACCTGGTGCGCCAGGTTGCCGGCGCGCTCGGCGTGGCGGTGATCGGCTCGGCCGTCAATACCGTGTACGCGAACCGGATGAGCGACGCGGTCACCAACCTGCCACCGCAGGCAGCGGAACCTGCCGGTGATTCGGTTGGCGCGGCGCTCCGCATCGCCGCGGACGTCGGCGGGCCGCAGGGCGCGGCACTTGCGAACGCGGCGAACGACGCATTCATGGACGCATTCGGCATCGCTGCGGCGATCGCTGCAGGGCTCCTGCTCGTCGGAAGCTTCCTGGTGCGGCGCTACCTGCCTGCCGAAGACCCGACGGAGCAGCACGTAGCGCTCGAAGAGAGCCCGTACGTCGGGCCCGTTCCGCGGGTGGGACACCAGCAGGGCGACTAGCGAATCGATGGGCAGGGGTCGGCCCCACCGGTCCCTGCCCATCATCGACATGGGGATTCAATCGAGGATGCGCCGACAGCGTGCCGTTCACTGCCAGGGAGGATTCTGATGCCACTCCCGAAGATCGTGGGTCGCTTCAACCGAAAGGTGACCAACCGCATCGCCCGGCCACTCGCTGGTCGGGTTCCGCCGTTTGCAATGGTCGTCCATCGCGGGCGACGGTCCGGCAGGGAGTACCGGACGCCGATCTTCGCGTTTCCCTGCGAGGACGGCTTCCTGATCGCGCTCACCTACGGAACGGGCACTGACTGGGAGCGCAATATCCGCGCGCGTGAGGGCGAGCTGATCTATCGCGGTCAACGGTACCGGCTGGGCGAGCCTGTTGCCGTGGGCCAGGATGCGGCGAGTCCGTGCCTCCCGGCACCGGTGCGAATCGTGCTCCGTTGGACGAGAACCGGTGATTTTCTCCAGATTCCGGTGACGACTGGGCGATCCTAACGGACCGCCTCCCCAGGCGATGGACGAGAGCCAGCGCGGCCGAGGCCCGGCAACCCTGCTCGCTGTATTGCGCGTGTTGCGGCACGTCCAGCGGACGACTACTCTTTCCAGTCGAATCGACCGGGCGGGAATAGTCGACCCGGATGGTGTTAGATATCCGCCGATCACGCTGATCGGCATCGCGAGAGATCGGAAGCAACACGTGAGTATCGATCGGGACGCGTCGACGTCGCAGACCACCACCGACCCGCTGGCCCAGTTCGTCAGCGTCGAGGAGGGCATTCATCGCCCGACATTCTCCAGCAACGGGCGGCCGCGTGTCGTCATCGTGGGGGGCGGCTTCGCCGGGCTGAACGCGGCGAAGGAGCTGGCCGACGCGCCGGTGCGGATCACGATGATCGACCGGCGCAACCATCACCTGTTCGCGCCGCTGCTGTATCAGGTCGCCACGGCGCAGCTCTCGCCAGCCGATATCGCTCAGCCGATTCGCGGCATCCTGCGGCGGCAGAAGAATCTCTCCGTCCTGCTGGCCGAGGTGACGGCTATCGAGGCGAGCGAGAAGCGGGTGCGGCTGGCCGACGGGTCGATCGTTGAGTATGACTACCTGATCGTCGCGGCGGGCGCGACCCATTCCTATTTCGGAAACGACCACTGGGCGCCGCTCGCGCCAGGGCTGAAGACGATCGAGGATGCACTCACCATTCGGCGGCGTATCCTGCTGGCCTTCGAAGACGCCGAGCGGGAGACCGATCCTGTCGTCCGCCAGGCGATGTTGACCTTCGTGGTGGTTGGGGGCGGTCCGACCGGCGTGGAGCTGGCGGGCGCGATCGGGGAGCTGGCAAACCACACGCTCACTCGCGATTTCGACGATATCGACCCGCGCGACGCGCAGATCTACCTGCTCGAGGGGTTGCCGCGCATCCTGCCGATGTTCGACGAGAAGCTCTCCGAGCGTGCGACAGATGACCTCGCCCGGTTTGGGGTGAGGGTGCGAACCGACTCGCTGGTGACGGCGATCGATGCCGAGGGCGTGACGGTAGGCGACGATACCATCCTGACGCGAAACGTCTTCTGGGCGGCTGGAGTGAGTGCATCGACGGTGACACGATCGCTGTCAGATGTCGCGGAGCTCGACCGCGCGGGGCGGGTGCCGGTCGAGCGGGAGCTGCACATCGCGGGGCATCCCGAACTGTTCGTGATCGGCGATGCGGCGGCCGCGAAGGATCAGTTCGGCAAACCGTTGCCCGGGGTGGCGCCGGTGGCGATCCAGGAAGCGAAGTGGGTCGCGGGGAACATCAAGGCAGCGCTCAACGGGAACGCGTATCGTCCCTTCATGTACGAGGATCGCGGCAGTCTCGCCACGATCGGCCGCAACCGGGCGATCGCCGATATCAAGGGCGTGCGGTTCGCCGGGTATCCGGCGTTTCTCGCCTGGGCACTGGTGCATATCGCCCAGCTCATCGGGTTCCGCAACCGGGTGATGGTCGGGTTGACGTGGGCATTCAATTACTTCACGTACCGACGTGGGGCTCGGTTGATTACGGGTGAGCTGGAGCGCGAGCGTGCGCGTGACGAGGCGGCCCGCGGCGCCGACTGAACGGCTGCCTGCTGTCGCGGGTCAGAGGCTCGCCACCAGCCTCGGCCAGGTATCCCGGCCGGAGTA
>CBFGRG010000046.1:0-12029 GCA_965651105.1 uncultured bacterium
GTTCCTGCGAGGCCCATTGTCGAGTCAACCAATCGACCACGAGCAGACCGGCACGCTCCGCTTCGCACCCGGATGCGTACTTCCCCTGGACACGCCCCTCCGGAGGGCATGCCGCACACAACACTTGGACGGAGTACCATCCCGGCAGGAGAGAGTATCGGCCGTCCGATCGCGCCGGAACCGATGGAGCACCTCACGATGGCAACGAAGGAGCTCGTCCAGCAATCCGTCGTCGGTGAGCCCCAAACCGACGCCAGCCTCGCCTGGGTTGACGACATCCCGGAACCCCGGCGTCGGCATCTTCGCATCTGGCTCTGGTCCGGCGCTGCGCTGACCGCAGCCACGCTCGTCGTTGGCGGGATCACCCGCCTCACCGAGTCCGGCCTGTCGATTGTCGACTGGGCCCCGATCGTCGGCGCGATTCCGCCATTGACCGACGAAGATTGGCAAGACGCATTCGGTCGCTACCAGCAGTACCCGGAATATGTCCAGCTCCGGCCGAACATGACCCTGTCGGAATTCAAGTTCATCTACTTCTGGGAGTACATCCACCGGATGATGGGCCGGCTGATCGGCGTCGTCTTCCTCATCCCCTTCATCTGGTTCTGGATCCGCGGGTACTTCAACGGCCCGCTCATCCGGCGCGCGCTCACACTCTTCGTGCTCGGCGGCCTGCAGGGCCTGATGGGCTGGTACATGGTCCGCAGCGGACTCGTCGACCGGCCAGACGTGAGCCACTACCGGCTGGCGGCGCATCTGCTGCTCGCGATCACGATCTTTGGCGCCTGCGTGTGGTTCGCGAATGACCTCCTGGTCCGTCCCCGGGTGCCGCTCGATCCGGATTCCCGGCGGTTCATGCTGTGGTCACTCGGTGGTCTCGGCCTGCTGCTGATGACCCAGATCTTCTGGGGCGCGCTCGTCGCCGGCCTCAAGGCCGGGTTCATCTACGCAACGTTTCCCTTTATGGATGGGAGCCTGCTCCCGCCGAACGGCTGGTGGCAGGACCCGTGGCCGATCAACCTGGTCGAGAATATGGCCACGGTCCAGTGGGTTCATCGTGTCCTCGCAACTGTGCTGCTGGCGAGCGCGCTCGTCTTCACCGTTGCGGTGCGTCGATCGGCCAATCTCGAGTCGATGCGCCACTGGTGCCTGGCTCTCGCTGGCCTGATCGCCGTCCAGTACGGTCTCGGCATCACCACGCTGCTGACACACGTCAGCACGCCCATCGCGGTTGCGCATCAGCTGACCGCGCTGCTCATCGTCGGCGTCATGTTGATGCTGCTGCATCGGGTCGTTCACGCCGATTCACGGCCGCCGGAGGCCACTTTGGAATTCTCCCCGCACGGATAACGGACACCGGGCGCACCGTAGTGGATCATGGCGAGCCGAGGACTCCACCGCGCACATGTTCACCGGGGTTGCGCCTGATACGGTACGATCTCCATGCATACCGCGCCCCATGACCTCAGGAAGGTGCTTGCATGGCCAACCCCGGGACACGTTCGATCGCCACCGGATGCTCATCCAACCACCTCGGTTCTCCGTAGTGAGAAGAGCGGAGCAGCATCGCCATGCCCTCACTGATACGGGCGCGGTACGTCAGCTGGACACGCCTTCGGAGCAGGAATCCGATCGCGCCCTGGTTCGACGCGTCGCCGCCCGAGACGAACCCGCCCTCGCGACGCTGTACGACCGCTACGCCGCGCAGGTCCATGGCCTCGCGCTCGCCATTCTCAGGGATCCCGCGCTGGCAGAGGAGGTGACCCACGACGTTTTCCTTCGCGTCTGGGAGCAACCGGGGGCTTACGACCCGACGCGCGGCACGTTCGCGGGCTGGCTCTTCCGGGTCGCACGCAACCGCGCGATCGACCAGCTGCGCCGGCGCCGCGAGACCACGATGGGCAACCTGGAGACGAGTCCCGAGTTCTGGATCGCCGACCCGGAACCGACCCCCGAGGAGCAGGCGCTTCTCGGGCAGCGGCGCCTCGAGGTGGTGAGCGCCCTCGATACCCTGCCGGCCGACCAGCGCCGGCTTCTGGAAATGGCGTACTACACCGGCCTCAGCCAGCGAGAGATCGCCGAGCGCCTCGAACGCCCGCTCGGCACGGTAAAGTCACAAATCCGATCGGCCATGCGCCGGCTGGCGGACCGCCTGGCAGCAGACGACCCGTCACTCACAGAGAGAACCTGAATGACGACCGACGGCACCGATCAGCTCCACACGAAGACGCCTCACCCGGACGATGCGCTCGCCGCATACGCGCTGGGCGTGCTGGACGCCGACGAGCGAGACGCGGTCGAAGGTCACCTTGCCATATGCCCCGACTGCCGGGAGGCGCTCGCCCGGCAGGAGGCCGTCGTCGGTGATCTCGGCTTCACGGCCACGCCGGCACCACCTGCCCCGGAGCTTCGCACCAGGCTGCTCGCCGATATTCGTCAGGAAGGTGGAGCTCCGGCGTCCACACGACGGTTCCCGCTTCCCAGGATCGCCCTGGCGGCAGCGGCACTTATCGCGATCGCCTCGATCGTCGTCCTGGCCGCATTGCTGGCCCGGACAATCGACGAGCGAGACGCTGCGCGGTACGGCGAGCAACGGATGGCCGAATATCTCGCACATGGGGGAACCCTCTCGCCGCTGATGCCCGCCCCCGGCGCCCCGGAGGACGTGGAGCCAGGCAATGGCAGCCTTGCCATCGCCCCCTCCAACGACAAGGCGATGCTCGTAGTGTTCAACCTCGATCCGACATCCGACGGTTGGCGCTATATGGCGTGGGCGGAGCACAATGGCGACCGGCTTCGCCTCGGGGAGGTCGAAGTCGACGATCAGGGCGTCGGCTCGCTGGTGTTCTACCCGCCGGAACCGATGTCGTCCTACGACATGGTGGGCATCAACCGATATCCGCCAAACGTCGACGACAGCGAGCCGTTCCTGATGGCTTCAGTCCAATAGGGTCACCGCCGATTCGGCGCGCCGCCCCCTGAACATCTCGACGACCTCATCCGATACCCGCCCTCGGCCGTAGGGAAGATGCACGCGGCTGGCGTGCCGGCGCGGATCCACCCACCGCGGGGGTGCGACCGCGTCGTCAACGGGTCCCGGATCGAGAGTCAGTCGGAATCGAGAAACGGAGCACCACGATGTTCAGGCGCCTTCTGCTGATCGTACCGTTGCTGCTCGCGCTCGTCGGATCGGTCGCCACGGCCCAGGACGACGCGACGCTGCAGACCGCCGAAGACCCCGAGCTCGGCACCATCTTCACCGATCCCGAGGGCATGACCCTCTACATCTTCCTGTCGGACATGCCCAATTCCGGCGAGAGCTCCTGCTACGACCAGTGCGAGGAGAACTGGCCAATCTTCACCGCCGAAGAGCCCCTGACGCTGCCGGAGGGCGTGCCGGGCGAGCTCGGCCTGATCGAGCGCACCGACGGTACGATGCAGGTTACCTACAACGGCTGGCCGCTCTACTACTGGGTGCAGGACCAGGCCCCGGGTGATGTGACCGGCCAGGGTGTCGGCGAAGTGTGGTATGTCGCCATTCCGACCGAAGGCGAGGCCACGCCGGGCGCGGGGCTCGAAGCCGAAGCGATGGCAATGGCCTCCCCGTCGGCCGCGACCACGACCGTAGGCACCGCCGAGGATCCCGAGCTCGGCACTATCCTCACCGACCCCGAGGGCATGACCCTCTACCTCTTCACCCGCGACGAGCCCGGCGTCAGCAACTGCTATGACGATTGTGAGGCCGCCTGGCCGGTCTTCACTTCCGAGGAGCCACTGACGCTGCCGGACGGCGTGCCCGGCGAGCTGACGCTGATCGAGCGCACCGATGGCTCGACCCAGGTCGCCTACAACGGCTGGCCGCTCTACTACTGGGTTGAGGACCAGGCTCCGGGCGACGTCACCGGTCAGGGTGTCGGCGACGTCTGGTTCGTCGTCAACCCCGCCGACTCGGCCGAGGCGATGGACGTTCCCGGCATGGCGACTCCATCGATGTAGATCCGGAACGTCCGGTTCGGCACCGGGAGGGTCCGCGGTTGGGGAGCCCTCCCGGTTTCGCGCAGTTCCCTGTGTCCGGAGGCGTCCGGTACGGTCTACAATGCCGATGTGAAACGCGCGGACAGCGCTTGGACCCAACCCAGGAACCTACGTGACCGAACGCCCGAAACTCAATCAGAAGGTCGTCGTTGCCGTCGTCTACGTCAGCGCGATGATCCTCAATTCGCTCGATTCCACCATCATCACCGTCGCCCTTTCCACCCTCGCCCGCGAGTTCGACGTCAGCCCCGCCTCGATCGAATCGGTCGTCATTGGGTATCTCGTCAGCCTGGCCGTCTTCATCCCGCTCTCCGGGTGGCTCGGCGACCGCTACGGCACCCGCCGGACCTTCCTCATCGCACTCGCGATCTTCTCCTTCGCCTCGCTGATCAGCGGTTTCGCCCAATCATTGCCCCAGCTCGTCCTGTTTCGCGTTCTCCAGGGCGTTGGGGGCGGCATGCTGATGCCGGTCGGCATGGCGATGCTGTACCGCACCTATCCGCCCCAGGAGCGCATCGGCGTCGGTCGGATCCTCATGTTCGCGACGATTCTCGGCCCTGCCCTCGGCCCGATCATCGGCGGCGCCATCCTCGAAGCGTGGACCTGGCCGTGGATTTTCTTCGTGAAGGTCCCGATCGGCGTCGCGGCGCTCGTCTTCGGCCTGCTGTTCCTCGAAGAACACCGGGAGGAAGACGCGGGCGGCTTCGACTTCGCCGGCTTCCTGCTCGGCGGGATCGGCTTTGCGCTGGTCATGTACGGGCTCTCGGAAGGGCCACAGCGCGGCTGGGGGGCGCCACTCATCCTCGCCTCGATGGGCGGCGGTATCCTCTCGCTCGTGCTTTTCGTCGTCACCGAGCTCCGGGTACGCCAACCCATGATCCAGCTCCGCCTCCTGAGCAACCGGCTCTTCCGCTCGACGCTGATCGTGTCGTTCTTCGGCTCCGCCGGATTCATCGGGGTGTTGTTCCTCGTGCCGCTTTACCTGCAGGAGGCACTGCACCTCAGCCCGTTCGAATCCGGTATCACGACGATGCCGGAGGCGATCGGCGTGGTCGTCGCAACCCAGGTGGTCGCACGAATCTACCCTCGCTTCGGCCCGCGCCGGCTCATGTCCGGCGGCCTGATCGGCGTCACCGTGGCGATCATCCTGATGTCGCTCGTCGACAAGGACACCAGCCTGTGGGTCTTTCGGCTACTGATGTTCTGCCTCGGCGCCGGCATGGCGTTCCTGTTCCTCCCGAACCAGGCAGCGAGCCTCGCCACCATCAGCCACCGCGATACCGGCCGCGCCACCACGCTGACCAACGTGCAACGCCAGCTGGGCTCGGCGATCGGCGTGGCGACCCTCAGCACCGTGCTGGCAGCCTTCGGCGCGGTTGTGGTGACGGAGAGCGGCGCGATGGAGCCGAACATGACCGCGTATCGGGCTGCGTTCATCGCGGCCGCGGCGATGTCGCTGATCGGCGCGTTCTTCGCCCAGCGAGTGCCCGATGAGGACGCCGCCGAAACGATGGTGCGCTCCGTCCGCCCTCGCCCGCGACCGGCTCCCGCCGACTGACAATCCACGTCGGGCACAGGTGGTCTCGCCAAGCTCATCCACCTGGTCGAACTGCAATCCAATTGACGAAGAAGCTGAAACGCGCCTGCCTCGATTTCGAGGTGGGCGCGTGCGTTTGCAGCGGAGACGCGCCTCTGGAATGACATCCGCGGGCAAGGAAAGCGGGCCGAGGCTATTGACGGAGCGCGACGCCTCCGGTACGATGCATGCATCTGCAAACGCTTGCACCTTTCCGACGTATCCCTCAACAGGGCTGCGGATTTCTCGCTTACCAGTTCTGCAAGCGTTTCCAGACTGGCCGCGGCGATGTGCCGCCGGCGTCTGTTACGGGGAGCCCCGGCAATGCCGAATCACGACCATGACCGCCCCACAATCATCGACGTGGCTCGGGAGGCAAACGTCTCCTACACCACCGTGTCGCGGGTGATCAACGGCAAGGGGTATGTGCGCGCCGCCACTCGCGAGCGCGTGCTGCAGGCGATGACGCGCACCGGCTACACGGTCAACCGGCAGGCGCGCGCGCTCGCTGGTGGACGCCATCAAGTGATCGGCCTGCTCGTGCCGGAGCTGGACACCAGTTACGTCGGCGAGATCCTCCGCGGCATCGACGAGGAGATCGCCGCGGACGGCTACGACCTCATGCTCTACACCACCCATCGTCGTCGAACCCGCGAATCGATCTTCGTCAACTCGATCACCACCGGCACGACCGACGGCTTGCTGATGATCCTGCCGGTCGATCCCGCCGCCTACCTCACCTCCATCCGACGGCGCGATTTCCCCTTCGTCCTGATCGATCACGAGGGCCTGGACGACAAGGGTCCCTCCGTCGGCGCGACGAACCGCGACGGCGCGCGCCAGGCAATGCGCTACCTGCTCGACCTCGGTCATCGCCGCATCGGCTTCATCACCGGCAACATGGACATGGACTGCGCCCACGAGCGACTCGCCGGCTACCGCGAGGCGCTCGCCGAGCGCGAGATACCTGCCGACGACCGCCTCATCGCCGAGGGGAACTTCCACAAGCCACTCGCCTTCCAGAGAACGCGGGAGCTGCTCGCCCTCGCTGACGCGCCAACCGCCATCTTCGCCTCGAACGACGTCTCGGCATTCGGCGTGATGGACGCTGTCCGCGATCTCGGTCTGCGTGTTCCCGACGATATTTCGATCATCGGATTCGACGATATTCCGGACGCCCGGCTGAGCACCCCGGCGTTAACCACCGTGCGCCAGCCGATGCGGGACATGGGCGCCCGCGCCACCCGAATGCTCCTCGACCGAATCGCTGGCAAGGACCCGCAACCGCCAAGAATCGAATTGCCCACCGAGTTGATCGTCCGCGACACCTGCCGTTCAGCCTCACCCGCCCCACCGGCGGCGAGCGCACACGGCGTCGTCTAGCAGGAAGGAGCGCAGGCACCCAACCGCCCACGAATCGCCAAGGTCATCGGGCCACCAAACCGATGGAGGATCCCGTACCGTTCGCATCGCCAGGAGGACACCAGGCATGAAAACGACACGACGTCAAGCCATAGCCGGCACCGCTGCCATCGCAGCCGGGGCTTCGGTCGCGCCGCTGATCTCCCCCGCCGCCGCGCAGGAGACAACCACGATCACGTGGTGGCACATCACGACGCAGGAGGATCAGCAAGCGCTGATGACGGCCGCCGCCGAGGAGTACATGGCGCAGAATCCGGACGTCGAGATCGAGATCACGGTCCTCGAAAACGAGGCATTCAAACAGAAGCTCGCGACGGCCATGCAGTCCGGCGATCCGCCTGACATCTTCCAGAGCTGGGGCGGCGGTGTGCTCTACCAGTACGCCGAGGCCGGCCTGGTGCGCGACATCACCGCTGACCTCGCCGAGGACGGCTGGGGCGACTCGTTCCTGCAGTCACCGCTCGAGCTCTACGCGCGAGACGGCGCGAACTACGGCGTGCCCTGGCGCACGGGCATGGTGGGTGTCTGGTACCGCAAGTCGCTCTTCGAGCAGGCGGGGATCGAGACAAATCCGACCACGTGGGCGGAATTCCTCGAGACCGTCCAGGTCCTCAAGGACGCCGGTATCACCCCCATCAGCCTCGGCGAGGGCGACAAGTGGCCGGGCCACTTCTACTGGTGCTACCTCGCGATCCGCGAGGGCGGTCAGGATGCCTTCGAGGCAGCCTACAGCGGCGATGGCTCTTTCGCCGATGAGCCGTTCGTCAAGGCGGGGGCCGATCTTCAGCAGTTGATCGAGCTCGAACCGTTCCAGTCCGGCTTCCTTGCCGCGACCTACCCCGATTCCTCCCAGGTGTTCGCCGATGCCGGCGCCGCGATGGAGCTGATGGGCCACTGGTCGCCAGGCAACATGGACGCGCTGGCGGAAGATCCGGAGGCCATGCGGGCCGATCTCGGATGGTTCCCCTTCCCCACGGTCGAGGGCGGCGCTGGCGCGCCGACCGACGTGCTCGGCGGTGGCGACGGCTTCGCCATCGGCGCCAACGCGCCCGATCAGGCCGTGGACTTCGTCCGGTACATGACTTCGCCAGAAGTCCACAACGCATGGGCCGCCGAAGGATTCGCGGTACCGCCGGTCGTCCAGGGCGCCGAAGAATCGGTCACCGACGAGAACATCATCCCGGTGATGGAGGCGCTTTCGGAGGCCACCTACTTCCAACTCTACTACGACCAGTTCCTGCCGCCAGCCGTCGCCGGCGTGGTGCTCGACGAGACCCAGCTGCTCATCGCGGGCGAGCAGACTCCTGAGGGCGTCGCCGAGGCGATCAGCGCGAGCTTCGAATCTGAAATGGGGAGCTGATTCTACATGCACGCATGACGCGGGGCGAGCGCTCGCCCCGCGTCGCGCGAGAGGGAAGCCATGCAGCCAGCCGCCACGGCCACAACCGCCTCGACCGCGATCCCCACCCGTCAGGGGCAGGGGCGCCGTCGCCTCCTCACGATCGCCGGGTTCATCCTGCCTGCGCTGATCGTTTACGTGCTGTTCGTGCTCTACCCGATCGCGCAGGCGGTCTACTACAGCGCCTTCGACTGGAATGGCCTCGGACCGCTCGAGAACTTCGTCGGCATCGACAATTACCGCCAGGTGCTGACCGACAACGTGTTCCACATGGCGATTCGCCATAACCTGGTCATCCTGGTGCTGTCGCTCCTCATTCAGCTTCCGCTCGCCCTGCTCGTGGCGCTGCTGCTGCGCTCCAGCATCCCGGGTCGGGCGCTGTTTCGCACGATTTTCTTTCTTCCGTATGTGCTTTCCGAAGTCATCACCGCGCTGATCTGGGTCTTCATGTTCCGGCCCGAATCCGGCTTCATCAACTCCGTCATGACCAGGATCGTGCCGGGGTTCGAGCCTCGCGCCTTTCTCGCCGAACCGAGCGTTGTGCTTTACGCGATCTTCGCCGTCATTACCTGGCGCTTCTTTGGCTTCCACATGATCCTCTACCTGGCCGGCCTGCAGGGCATACCGTCCGATCTCGAGGATGCCGCTCGACTCGATGGCGCCTCCCGGATGCAGGTTCTGCGTGACATCACCCTGCCGCTGCTGGGTCCCACCGTTCGCGTGTCGGTGTTCTTCTCCGTACTCGGGTCGCTCCAGTTCTTCGACCTGATCTGGGTGATGACCAAGGGTGGCCCCATCAATGCAAGCAACACGATGGCGACCTACATGTACACCTACGGCTTCCAGCGGTTCCAGCTTGGGTACGGCGCGGCGGTCTCGCTGGTGATCTTCCTCATCTGCTTCGGCTTCTCGATCGCCTACCAGCGGTTCGTCATGCGCCGCGACCTGGAAGGAGCGGTACTCTAGATGCACACGCTGGACACGCCGCAGCCGCGTCGATCGGGCGGAATCCCGACTGCCGAGATCGCGCGCTATGTCGTCCTGACGCTCATCGCCGGCATCGTGCTGATCCCGCTTCTCCTCGCGCTGCTGGGCGGGTTTCGGGAAAACCAGGACCTGCTCCGCAACCCGGCAGGATGGCCCGACAAGCTCATCATTTCGAACTACACCGATGTGCTCACGCGCAGCGCGTTCTGGCGCCAGGTGTTCAACAGCACGGTGATCATGCTGCTGACGACCATCATCGCGCTGTCGCTGTCGAGCGCGGTGGCGTTCGTCCTCGCGCGCATGCAATTCCGGGGGCGGGAGCCGCTCTTCAACTTCTTCACCCTCGGCCTGCTCTTTCCGCTGCCGGTCGCGATCCTGCCGCTCTACCTGCTTCTGCGAAACATGCACCTGGTCGATTCGATCTGGGGCGTGATCCTGCCGCAGGTCGCCTTCGGGCTGCCGTGGAACGTGCTGCTCCTGCGGTCATTTTTCCTCGGCGTCCCACGTGACCTGGAAGACGCCGCCTATGTCGACGGCGCGGGGCCCTTCGAGTTCCTGATTCGCGTGCTGCTGCCCCTCGTGCGACCGGCGCTCGCCGCCGTGGCCGTCCTGACGATGGTCACGAGCTGGAACAACTTCTTCCTGCCGCTGGTCGTGCTCAACAGCGAGTCGCTCTGGACCCTCCCGCTCGGCGTAACCCAGTTCCAGGGGCAATACCTCACCGACTGGGCGCGGGTACTGGCGTTCGTGACACTGGCCCTCTTCCCTGCGGTGGCCTTCTATCTTGTCGCCGAGCGGCAGCTCATCGCAGGTCTCACCGCCGGCTCGGTCAAGGGCTGATACCGAATCCGAAACGGCGTCCTGCACGTCTTCCGTAGCGCCGGCCCTGTGCCGGCCGTGCGGTAAGGCTGCCACAGGCGCCGCACTACGGAGTACTTATCCGGTTTCCGGCTGACACCGCAGGTCGCCCGGTTCGGCGGCCCGGTGGTAAGGTGCAAGCGACGATTCGGCGAGACGCCATCAACGTCTCGCGTTTCCCAGGAGCCTGCGCCATACCATGCGAGCATTGATCAGCGTTTCCGACAAGACCGGCGTCACCGATGTAGCGCGAGCGCTGCACGAGCGCGGCGTCGAGATCGTTTCCACCGGTGGCACCGCGAGCGCCATCGCCGACGCCGGCGTCCCGGTCATCCCCGTTGCGGACGTCACCGGCTTCCCGGAGATGATGGACGGGCGCGTCAAGACCCTCCACCCTGCCATCCATGGCGGTCTCCTGGCTCGGCTGGAAAATGCCGATCACCGTCGCCAGCTCGAAAAAGCCGGTATCGCCCCGATTTCGATTCTCATCGTCAACCTCTACCCCTTCGAGCGCACGGTGACCGCGCCTGGCTCGACGCCGGATGAGATCGTCGAGAACATCGATATCGGCGGACCGGCGATGGTCCGCGCCGGCGCCAAGAACTTCGACCACGTCGCGGTGGTCACCGACCCCGCCGACTACGACCGCCTGCTGGCCACCCTCGATACTTCCGACGAAGAGCAGCGGGCATTCCGCAAGTCACTGGCGGCCAAGGCATTCGCGCACGTCTCCACCTACGACAGTCTCGTCTCGTCGTGGTTGCGCGGAGACACCCCGCCATTCCCGGAGGAGCTCACGATCGGCCTTCGACGCGCATCGACGCCGAAGTACGGCGAGAACGCCCATCAGCAGGCCGCGGTCTACACCCGGTTGCGCCCCGGCGAGGCAGCCAGCGGCATCCTAGCCGCCGAGCAGCTCAAGGGCGACACGCTTTCCTTCAATAATCACCTCGACGCCGATGCCGCGTGGAATGCCGCCCAGCTTTTCGACGATCCCACTGTCGCGATCGTCAAGCACACGGTGCCTTGCGGGCTCGCCGTGCGGAGCTCCCTCGCGGACGCCTACCGAGCCGCCTACGAAGGCGACACGGTCTCTGCCTTCGGGGGCATCGTGGCGCTGAATCGCCCGGTGGACCTCGAAACTGCGCAGGAGATGCGCAAGATCAAGCTCGACATCATCCTTGCTCCCGGCTATGACGAGGACGCGCTCGAGCTGCTTCGCAAAAAGAAGGGCACGCGCATCCTGACCGTGCCGAATCGCGTCGGGGGCCGGATCCCCGAGCTCGATGTCCGCCCAATCGCCGGCGGTCTGCTCGTTCAGGAACCGGACATCACCGATGAATCGGCCGCCGACTGGTCGCTCGTGACCGAGAAGACTCCCACTGAACAGGAACGCCGGGATCTTGAGTTCGCCTGGCGAGTGATCCCGTTGATCAAGTCGAACGCGATTCTCTTCGTCAAGGACCAGGCGGTCGTCGGGCTCGGCGCCGGGCAACCGAATCGGCTGGAAAGCGTCGCGATCGCTGCCCGCAAGGCTGGTGACAAGGCGCAAGGGGCCGTCATGGCGAGCGACGCCTTCTTCCCCTTCCCCGACGGCATCGAGCAGGGCATCGCTGCGGGAATCACCGCCGTGGTCCAGCCCGGCGGATCGGTCAACGACCAGATCGTGATCGAGGCCGCGAACGATGCCGGCATCGCGATGTACTTCACCGGGATTCGCCACTTCCGGCACTGATGGAAACGCCCGCCCCG